>NZ_JBXWSK010000055.1:0-23746 GCF_059613385.1 Ruegeria sp. BHSA162 | reverse complement strand
TGAAGACGGAACCTTCGGCGCTCATCTGCACCTCGATCAGTTTGCCCGAACCGGTCATGATGAAGTTGCCGTCAACGCCGGCCTCGCTGTCTTCGGGATAGTCCAGGTCCAGAACGGGCTGGCCGGCATAGATGCCGCAGGATACGGCGGCGACCGGATCGACCAGCGGGTCCGAGATCACGTCACCGGCCTTCATCAGCTTGTTCACCGCCAGCCGCAGCGCGACCCAGCCGCCGGTGATCGAGGCGCAGCGGGTGCCGCCATCGGCCTGCAGCACGTCACAATCCACGGTGATCTGGCGTTCGCCCAAGGCGACGCGGTCGACCCCGGCGCGCAGGGCGCGGCCGATCAGGCGCTGGATCTCGACGGTCCGGCCACCCTGTTTGCCACTGGCGGCCTCACGCCGCATCCGGGTGTTTGTCGCGCGGGGCAGCATGCCGTATTCGGCGGTGACCCAGCCCAGGCCCGACCCCTTGATAAAAGGCGGCACGCGATCCTCGATCGTGGCGGTACACAGAACATGGGTGTCGCCGTTCTTGATCAGGCAGGAACCTTCGGCATGTTTGGTAAACCCGGTCTCGATTGAAACCGGGCGCATTTCGCTTAAATCTCGTCCAGAGGGTCGCATGAGATATCCTTTGTCTGCTGGCTTGGGGATAACGCCCGGCATGGCAGCGATGCAACCCCGATTGACCTTTCTGTTGGCAGCTATTTAATGACCACCCAGCAAGGGAACCACCGATGAGTGAAGCGAGCAAAATTCTGGACGAGTTGAACGACCGGTCGCGGGAAGTGTTTCGCCTGATCGTCGAAAGCTATCTGGAAAGCGGCGAACCTGTCGGCAGCCGCACACTCAGCCGGTCGCTCAGTGAAAAAGTCAGCGCGGCAACGGTTCGCAATGTCATGCAGGATCTCGAGTTTCTGGGCCTTTTGGGCAGTCCGCATGTCAGCGCCGGCCGGGTGCCCACACAGGTTGGGCTGCGCATGTTCGTCGACGGCCTGCTGGAAGTTGGCGACCTGGGCGAGGACGACCGCAAGAAGCTGGATGAGACGCTGGGCAGCAATTCCGGTGATGTCAGCGGTATGCTGGATCGCGTCGGGGCCGCCTTGTCGAACGTCACGCATGGCGCGTCGCTGGTGCTGACACCCAAGCACGAATCCGAAATCAAGCATATCGAGTTCGTTTCCCTGGGCCATGGCCGGGCCCTGGTGGTATTGGTTTTCGCAGATGGCCATGTGGAGAACCGGCTGTTCACGCCACCACCGGGTCAGACGCCCAGTTCGATGCGTGAGGCGGCCAATTTCCTGAACGCCCTGATCGAGGGCCGGAAACTGTCCGATGTGCGCCGGATGATCCAGACCGAGATTGCGGCGCGCAGGCAAGAGATCGACGTGCTGGCCCGCGAGCTTGTGGAAAGCGGCCTTGCGGCCTGGGAGGGCGAGGCGTCGGACTCGGCGCGTCTGATCGTGCGTGGTCGGGCGAATCTGCTGGGCGACACCGGTCAGGAAGAGGAGCTGGAGCGAATCCGGGTCCTGTTTGACGATCTGGAACGCAAGCGTGACATAGCCGAATTCCTCGAATTGACCGAGGAAGGCGAAGGCGTGCGCATTTTTATCGGCTCGGAGAACAAACTTTTCTCACTTTCGGGTTCCTCTTTGGTGGTGTCTCCTTATATGAACGCTGATCGAAAGATAATCGGCGCCGTTGGCGTGATCGGGCCGACCCGTTTGAACTATGGGCGGATCGTGCCGATCGTGGACTATACGGCGCAACTGGTTGGGAAACTGATTTCCGATCGGAGCTAGAGGGTAAAAGATGGCAGAGCCGAAGAACGAAGACTTTCTGGACGACATTGCAACTGCCGAGGCGGAAGAACTGGCCGAGGAGATGGCCGAGATCAGCGAAGAAGCGCTGGAACTGGATGCCCTGAAGGCCGAGCGCGACGAGTTGCGCGACAAGTTCATGCGCGCCCTGGCGGATGCGGAAAACGCACGCAAGCGTGGCGACAGGGCCCGCCGTGAGGCCGAACAGTATGGTGGGTCCAAATTGGCGCGCGACATGCTGCCGGTCTACGACAACATGAAACGAGCGCTCGAGGCGGCTACGGACGAGCAGAAAGAGGTCGCAGCCGGCCTGATCGAAGGTGTCGAGCTGACCATGCGCGTGTTGAAGGACGTATTCCAGAAACACGGGATCGAGGTGATCACACCCGAGGTTGGCGACAAGTTCGACCCGAATCTGCACGAAGCCATGTTCGAAGCCCCTGTGCCGGGCACCAAAGCGGGCGAGATCATCCAGGTCTCGGCCGAAGGGTTCATGCTGCATGACCGCCTGCTGCGTCCGGCGCAGGTGGGGGTCAGCTCGACCCCGGCCAGCTGACGGGCCAGAGCTTCACTGACAATTGAATGGGGCGGTCAGGATTTGGCCGCCTCTTTCAGTTTGTAGATCAGGTCCAGCGCTTCGCGCGGGGTCAACTCATCCGGCAGGATCTGGTCCAGCATGTCGGTGATTGGCGAGGCCTTCGCAACCGGTGGCGGCGGGGGCGGTGCTGCGGAAAACAGCGGCAGATCATCGATCAGCGCTTTTTGCTTGCCGCCCTCGCGCTCGGTCTTCTCCAACTGGTCCAGAACTACCCGTGCGCGCTCGACGACCGAAGCCGGCAGGCCGGCCAATTGTGCGACCTGCACGCCGTAAGAGCGGTCGGCGGCGCCCTTGTGGACCTCGTGCAGGAATATCACCTCGCCCTCCCACTCCTTGACCGCGACGGTGGCGTTTTCGACGCCCTCCAGCTTGCCGGCCAGCGCGGTCAGTTCGTGGTAATGCGTGGCGAACAACGCCCGGCAGCGGTTGGCGGCGTGCAGATGTTCCAGCGTGGCCCAGGCGATGGACAGGCCGTCATAGGTGGCGGTGCCGCGCCCGATCTCATCGAGGATCACCAGCGCCCGGTCATCGGCCTGGTTGAGGATCGCCGCGGTTTCGACCATCTCGACCATGAAGGTCGACCGGCCCCGCGCCAGATCGTCGGAGGCACCCACGCGGCTGAACAACTGGCTGACCAGTCCGATATGCGCGCGTTCGGCTGGAACGAAACTGCCCATTTGCGCCAGCAGCGCGATCAGCGCGTTCTGGCGCAGGAAGGTCGATTTACCCGCCATGTTCGGACCGGTCAGCAACCAGATGGCCGCTCCGTCCTCTGCGCTGAGGTCGCAGTCATTGGCGATGAAAGCATCACCGGATTGCTGGCGCAGCGCGTGTTCCACCACCGGGTGGCGGCCTGCGACGATGTCGAAGGCGCGCGAGCTGTCCACCTGCGGGCGGCACCAGTTCTCGCCCCGCGCCAGATCGGCCAGCGCGGTGGTCAGGTCCAGCTCGGCCAGCCCGCGCGCGGCCTGATTGATGCGGCCAGCCTGCGCCAGAATCTCGTCAGAAAGCCTTTGATAGAGCCGCTTTTCGATCTCAAGCGCCAGGTTTCCGGCGTTCAGGATGCGGGTTTCGATCTCGCTGAGCTCAACCGTAGTGAACCGCACCTGGTTGGCGGTGGTCTGGCGGTGGATATAGGTCTCGCTAAACGGCGGGTTCAGCATCTTTTCGGCATGGGTGGCCGTGGTTTCGATGAAATAGCCCAGCACGTTGTTGTGCTTGATCTTCAACGAGGCGATGCCGGTATGTTCCGCGTATTTCTGCTGAAACCCGGCAATGACCGAGCGGCCTTCGTCCCGCAGGGTGCGGGCCTCGTCCAGCTCGGCGTCGAAACCGGGGGCGATGAAGCCGCCATCGCGCACCAGCAGTGGCGGGTCGGCGACCAGCGCCTGATCCAGCAGGTCGAGCAGATCGTCGAAGCCCACGAGGTTCTGCTCCGCGGTTGCCAGCAGCACGGGCAGGTCCTGACCGGCGCAGATTTCGGCAATGGCCTGCGCCTGGGCCAGCCCGTTGCGGATGGCGGCCAAGTCGCGCGGGCCGCCGCGTTCCAGCGACAGGCGCGACAGGGCGCGGTCCAGATCGGGCGTCTTGCGCAGCGCCTCGCGCAGATCGGCGGCGATCAGGCTGTCCTGGGCGGCAAAATCAACCGCGTCCAGCCGCGCGTGGATCACATCCAGATTGCGCGAGGGGCTGGACAGGCGTTGTTCCAGCAGGCGCGCGCCGCCCGGAGTCACCGTGCGGTCCACCACCGACAGCAGCGATCCGGACCGTCCGCCCGACAAGGACCGTGTCAGTTCCAGGTTCCGGCGGGTGGCCGCGTCGATCTGCACGACGCGATCTTCGGATTCTTTCAGCGGCGTTTGCAACAGGGGCAATTTGCCCTTCTGCGTGATCTCCAGGTAATCGATCAGCGCGCCCATCGCGGACACTTCGGCGCGTCCAAAGCTGCCGAACGCGTCCAGCGTGCCCACGTGAAACAACCCGCAGATGCGTTTTTCTGCCGCACTGCTGTCGAAACTGGCCCGCCCGATGGGGGTGAGCGCGACGCCCAGGTCTTCGACCGTGTCGCGCAGACCGGCCTCAGTGCCGTCGGCCACGATCAGCTCGGACGGGGCCAGCCGGGCCAGCTCGGGGCTGAGGCGGACCGAGGTCAGCGGCATCACGTGAAACGCCCCGGTCGAGATGTCGGCCCAGGCCAGCGCGGCCTCGTCGCGCACCTCGGCATAGGCGGCCAGAAAATTGTGGCGGCGCGCCTCCAGCAGGGCGTCTTCGGTCAGGGTGCCGGGGGTGACAAGGCGCACGACATCGCGCTTTACCACCGATTTAGAGCCTCTTTTTTTGGCCTCGGCCGGGCTTTCCATCTGTTCGCAGACCGCGACGCGAAAGCCCTTGCGGATCAGCGTCAGCAGATAGCCCTCGGCCGAATGCACCGGCACGCCGCACATGGGGATGTCGTCGCCATTGTGCTTGCCGCGCTTGGTCAGGGCGATGTCCAGCGCCTCGGCGGCGTTCACGGCGTCTTCAAAGAACATCTCGTAGAAATCGCCCATGCGGTAGAACAGCAGGGCGTCTTTGTGGGCCTCTTTGATTTCCAGGTATTGCGCCATCATCGGCGTGACGTTGGACAAGGCTGCTCCCCTCTGGCGTATTCCGGCGCGACCTTACAAATCCCCCAACCGCGACGAAAGGTGAAATCGCATAGTCGTTGAGGCGCGCCCGCGCCTGCGGTATGAGGCGAAAAGCCCCGAAGTCATGGAACCGACCGTCAAAATGCCCAAAGCGAAGATCACCAAAGAAGAGGCGCTGGCCTTTCACCTGGAACCCACCCCCGGAAAGTGGGAGGTGCAGGCCACCGTTCCCATGACCACCCAACGCGATCTGTCGCTGGCCTACAGCCCCGGCGTGGCGGTTCCGTGTGAAGCCATCGCTGAGAACCCCGAGACCGCCTATGACTATACCAACAAGGGCAACCTTGTGGCCGTGATCTCGAACGGGACGGCGGTTCTGGGGCTGGGCAATCTGGGCGCGTTGGGGTCCAAGCCGGTGATGGAGGGAAAATCGGTCTTGTTCAAGCGGTTCGCCGACGTGAACTCGATCGACATCGAACTGGACACCGAGGACCCGGACGAATTCTGCCGCGCGGTCAAGCTGATGGGGCCGACCTTTGGCGGCATCAACCTGGAAGACATTAAGGCGCCCGAGTGCTTCATCATCGAACAGCGCCTGAAAGAAGAGATGGACATCCCCGTCTTTCACGACGACCAGCACGGCACGGCGGTGATCTGTGCGGCGGGGTTGATCAACGCGCTGCACATCTCGGGCAAGAAGATCGAGGACGTGAAGATCGTTCTCAACGGGGCCGGGGCGGCGGGGATCGCCTGTATCGAACTGCTCAAGGCGATGGGCGCCCGGCATGAAAACTGCATCGTCTGCGACACCAAAGGCGTGATCTATCAGGGCCGGACCGAGGGCATGAACCAGTGGAAATCGGCGCATGCGATTTCGACCGAGCTGCGCACGCTGGAAGAGGCCATGAAGGGCGCCGACGTGTTTCTGGGCGTATCCGTCAAGGGCGCGGTCACGCAGGAGATGGTCGCCAGCATGGCCGACAATCCGGTGATCTTCGCCATGGCCAACCCCGATCCGGAAATCACCCCGGAAGAGGCGCACGAGGTGCGCGTTGACGCGATCGTGGCCACCGGGCGCAGCGACTACCCCAACCAGGTCAACAACGTTCTGGGCTTTCCCTACCTGTTCCGCGGGGCGCTGGACATTCACGCCCGCGCCATCAATGACGAGATGAAGATCGCCTGCGCCCACGCGCTGGCCCGTCTGGCGCGCGAGGACGTGCCCGACGAGGTGGCGCTGGCTTATGGCAAATCGCTGACCTTCGGGCGCGACTACATCATTCCCACGCCATTTGATCCGCGCCTGATCTATCGCATTCCGCCGGCCGTCGCGAAGGCGGGGATGGACACCGGCGCGGCCCGGCGGCCGATCATTGACATGGAGGCTTATGAGCTGAGCCTCAAGTCGCGTATGGACCCGACCGCCAGCATTCTGCGTGGCCTGAACGCCCGGGCCCGCGCGGCGCAAAGCCGGATGATCTTTGCCGAGGGCGACGATCCGCGGGTTTTGCGCGCGGCGGTGACGTATCAGCGGTCGGGCTTCGGCAAGGCGCTGGTCGTGGGCCGGCCCGACGACGTGAAGACCAAGCTGGAAGCCGCCGGTCTGGGCGACGCGGTGCGCGAATTGGAGGTGGTCAACGCCGCCAACACCACGCATCTCGATGCCTACAAGGACTTTCTGTACCAGCGGTTGCAGCGCAAAGGCTTTGACCGCAAGGACATCCACCGCCTGGCCGCGCGCGACCGGCATGTGTTCTCGGCCCTGATGCTGGCGCATGGGCATGGCGACGGTCTGGTGACCGGGGCCACCCGCAAATCGGCGCATGTGCTGGACCGCATCAGCCATGTGTTCGACGCCGACGCCGCCCATGGCGCCGCCGGGATCACCGCGCTGCTGCACAAGGGCCGGATCGTGCTGATCGGCGACACGCTGGTGCATGAATGGCCCGACGAGAACGATCTGGCGACGATTGCCGAACGCGCCGCCACGGTTGCCCGCCACATGGGGCTGGAGCCTCGGGTGGCCTTCGTCAGCTTCTCGACCTTCGGCTATCCGGTCTCCGAGCGGACCGAAAAGCTGTACAAAGCCCCGCAAGTGCTGGAGGCGCGCGGCGTCGATTTCGAATACGAAGGCGAAATGACCGTCGACGTGGCGCTGAACGCCCACCAGCAAGAGGCCTATCCCTTCTGCCGCCTGACCGGGCCTGCCAACATCCTGATCGTGCCCGCGCGGCACTCGGCCTCGATTTCCACCAAGCTGATGCAGGAGATGGCCGGAGCCACGGTGATCGGCCCGATCCTGACCGGCATCGACAAGCCGATCCAGATCTGTTCGACCGGCTCGACCGCGAATGACATCCTGAACATGGCCATCCTGGCCTCGTGCGACATGGCGTGATCCGATGGCAATCTGGAACCTGGGCTCGATCAATGCCGACATGGTCTATGCGCTGCCGCACCTGCCGGCGCCGGGTGAAACCCTTGCGGCCAGCGGTTTGCAGCGGTTTCTGGGCGGCAAGGGCGCGAACATGTCGGTTGCGGCGGCACGGGCCGGGGCGCATGTGCGCCACATCGGCGCCGTGGGGGCCGACGGGCTGTGGGCGCGCGACCGGTTGACCGAATACGGGGTCGACACGCGGCACATCGCGCAGGTCGATCAGCCCACGGGCCATGCGATCATCGCCGTGGATGCGCAGGGCGAAAACCTGATCATCCTGTACCCCGGCGCCAACCATGCGATCGGAGCCGGTCAGGTTTCCGCCGCGCTGGCAGACTCTGACACGGGCGGTCTTCTGGTGTTCCAGAACGAGACCACCGCACAGGTCGAGGCCGCGAAGCTGGGCCGCGAGCGGGGTCTGACGGTGTGCTGTGCCGCAGCCCCCTTCAGCGCAACGGCGGTGCAGGCGGTGCTGCCCTATCTGGATTTCCTGATCCTGAACGAGGTCGAGGCCGCCCAGCTGCAACAGGCCACAGGGATGGCTCCGGCCGATCTGCCGGTCGAGCATGTGATCGTCACGCTGGGGTCAAAAGGCGCCCGCTATCATCAACGCGGGCAGGCGGCGGCAGAGTTTCCTGCCCACAAGGTCAAGGCCGTGGACACGACCGGGGCCGGGGACACCTTTACCGGATATGTTCTGGCGGGAATGGACCGGGGGATGCCGATGGCGCAGGCCATCACCCAAGCCAACCGGGCCGCTGCCCTGATGGTGATGCGGCCTGGTACGGCGGACGTCATTCCCGATCTGAAAGAGGTGCTCGAGGCCGCGCTGGATTAAGATCCGGCAAACGGCGCGGCGTTGCCCCACAATTGCCGGACCCGTGCATCGCGGCCGCAGGCCTTGCGATAGGCCTTGTAGGCATTCAGCTGGCGTTTCGGCCCGAACCGGGTGAACACCAGCTTTTTGCCCTTGTAGTAATCCTGATGATAGGCCTCGGCCGGATAGAACGCCCCAAGCGACAGGACCGGAGTCACGATGGCCTGACCCAGCGCACGCTGTGCTTCGGCCTTGCTGCGTTCAGTCAAAGCTTTTTCGCCTGTGTCAGAGACGAAAATCGCGGTGCGATAGCTGTCGCCCCGGTCACAGAACTGTCCACCGGCATCGGTGGGATCGACCGAGCGGAAAAACAGGTTCAGCAGGGTTTCACGGGAAACGCGGGCCGGATCGAAGGTGATCTGCACCGCCTCGTAATGGCCGGTGCCGCCGCTCGTGACCTGGCTGTAGGTGGGGTTCGGAGTCGTGCCGCCGGTGTAACCCGAAACCGCCTCGATCACGCCGGGCACGGATTCGAAATCGGCCTCGACGCACCAGAAACAGCCGCCCGCCACGGTCAGCGTCTCGGTTCCGGCCGCCGGGGAAGGCTGAGCGCGCAGGATCAGCGCCAGCGCAATCAGCGCAAACAGAAGGGTCAGCTTGATCTGGTCGAGGCAACGGGTCATGGCGGATCTCCTTTCCGCCTCAGGCTGCCGCGCAACGGGGCGGCTGACAATCGGCTGAAACCGTTTGTCACGCGGTGGTGAGACGAGTTTATCGCCTAGCCCAGCAACTGCCCCAGCTTCATCGCGACGCCCATGTCGCCCGAGATCTTGAGCTTGCCCATCATCACCCCGGTCATCGGGTTCAGCTTGCCGGTCAGCAGTTTGCCCAGGTTTTCGCGCGAGATGCGGATGGTGCAATCGGTTTCGCGGTCCTGGGTTGTGGCCGTGTTGTCGGCCAGCACGATCACGCCATCGGCGCCGCAATCGAATTTCAACGAGCCGTCAAAGCGTTTGTCGGCCAGCCCTTTCTGGATTCCTTCGGTGATCTCCTGCAGCATCCCTGCCTCCCTTTTTCGCACTTGCGTTTGGGGTGACAGAGGGCAGGGGCCGGGGCAAGCGTGACCTTACGGGAAACCGCTCAGCCCAGGGCCTGCTGCGTGCGCGGGCAGGGCTGCCCGTCATAGAACGCGCCCAGAACCTCCTGGAATTCAGGCGGAGCATCGGGCACGGCGGCGAACAGGGTCATGGACGACCGCAGCTTCTTGGCGTCCACCTTGCCCAGAATCTCGGCCGGGTCCTTGCCCGCGTGGGTCAGCATCAGCCGGGCCACCTCGGTCAGGCGGCGGCGCAATTCGGGATGGACCAGGTAGGCCGCAGCCTCGTCCAGATCCTCGATCCCGTAGAGCTGCGCCATATGCGACTGGCCCAGCTCGGCCAGTTGCGGAAAGACGAACCACATCCAATGGCTGGTCTTCTGCCCCTGTTCCAGTTCGCGCAGGACATCGGACCAGACCGTGTCCTGCGCTTCGATGAACATTTCCAGTTCGTCGTTTATGCCGTCATCCTCGGTCACTTGGACAACCGCTTGTCGCGCGCCGCCAGCAGCTTGAGCCGCAGTGCGTTCAACTGGATGAAGCCCGCGGCGTCTTTCTGGTCATAGGCGCCAGCGTCTTCCTCAAAAGTCACATGCGCCTCGGAATACAGCGAGTGATCCGACCAGCGGCCCACGGTCGAGGCCAGACCCTTGTAGAGTTTCACGCGGACGGTGCCGGTGACGTGTTCCTGGCTTTTGTCGATGGCGGCCTGAAGCATCTCGCGCTCGGGGCTGTACCAAAAGCCGTTGTAGATCAGCTCGGCATATTGCGGCATCAGCTGGTCCTTCAGGTGCATCGCGCCGCGGTCCATGGTGATGGATTCGATGCCGCGATGCGCCTCCAGCAGGATGGTGCCGCCCGGTGTTTCGTAGATGCCGCGCGATTTCATGCCCACGAACCGGCCTTCGACCAGATCCAGACGACCGATGCCGTGCTTGCCGCCGTATTCGTTCAGCTTGGTCAGCAGGGTGGCGGGACTCATCGCCTCACCATTGATGCTGACCGGGTCGCCTTTTTCAAAGCCGATCTCGATATATTCAGGCTCGTTCGGGGCGTCCTCGGGGTGGACGGTACGCTGATAGACATAGTCGGGCGCCTGTACAGCGGGGTCTTCCAGAACCTTGCCCTCGGACGAGGTATGCAGGAGGTTCGCATCCACCGAGAAGGGTGCCTCGCCCCGCTTGTCTTTGGCGATCGGGATCTGGTGCGCCTCGGCAAATTCCAGCAGCTTGGTGCGGCTGCTCAGGTCCCACTCGCGCCAGGGCGCGATCACCTTGATGTCGGGGTTCAACGCATAGGCCGCCAGTTCGAACCGCACCTGGTCATTGCCTTTGCCGGTGGCGCCATGCGCCACCGCGTCAGCGCCGGTTTCCTTGGCGATCTCGATCAGGCGCTTCGAGATCAGCGGCCGCGCGATCGAGGTGCCCAGCAGGTACAGCCCTTCGTACTGCGCATTGGCGCGGAACATGGGGAAGACGAAATCGCGGACGAACTCTTCGCGGATGTCCTCGATATAGATGTTCTCGGGCTTGATCCCCAGCAGCTCGGCCTTCTGTCGGGCGGGCTCAAGCTCTTCGCCCTGACCCAGATCAGCGGTGAAGGTCACCACCTCGCAGCCATACTCGGTCTGCAGCCATTTCAGGATGATCGAGGTATCAAGGCCACCGGAATAGGCCAGAACAACTTTCTTGGGCGCGGACATCTGACTTCCCCTTATGCGTAAGACGATTGGCCCCTAGCGGGTTTTCGACGTGGGGGCAAGAAGCTGTGGATTGACCGGGCGGCGGAATTGCAGTCAAACGGTATCAACCATGGATTGATCAAGGAAATTTCGGAATGCTCGGATGGAATATTTTTGCCCACTCGCTTCGGATGGTTTTTGGCAATCTCAAGCAGGTAGCGCAAATCGTTATCGGTCCGGCCGTAATTGGAACGGTTGCGATCATCGGCCTGTTCATGGTGTCCGGAATTCCACTCGAGGCATTCGATGACAATCCGAACGGGCTACCGCCGGGGGTGAACCCGGGGGCCATTGTTCTGTTCGCGTTTCTCCTATTCGTCGTGATGGTCCTCATCATGGGCTGGATCGCGGTGGCTTGGCACAGATACATTCTTCTGGAAGAGTATCCTTCCGGCGTGCTGCCTACCTTTCGGTTCGATCGCATTCTGGCCTATTTCGGACGCGGACTGATGCTCGGGATCCTGATGGCAATTGCATTCCTGCCGATGGGGATCCTGACAGGCATGCTGGGCGAAGGACTGATCGCCGTTTCGATCATCCTGACCATCGGCTACCTGGTTTTCCTGGCTATTTGCTTCTATCGGCTGTCCATCATCCTGCCGGCTGCGGCAATCGGCCAGCCGATCACGTTGGCCGAGGCTTGGAACAACACTCTGGGTACCGGAGGTACAATCGTCGTTCTTATCGTGGTCTCGTTCCTGTTTCAGTTTCTGGTTCAGCTGGCGATCGGAGTTTTGTCGATCATTCCGGTACTGGGTGTATTGATCGCCCTGTTTTTCGGGATTCTGATCCTGCCGATGATCAACGTCAGCATCCTGACCACGATGTACGGCGTGTTCATCGAAAAGCGCGAACTGGGCTGATCGCCCGTACACCGATGTATTCCTTGCCCTTGTCGGCCTGATGGGGCAGGGAATGCGGCATGAGTGATTTCATGACCCGCGCCCGCGCCGCCGAACAGGCGATGCGCACCGTGTTTCCTGCAACGCCGTTGCAGCGCAATGCCCATCTGTCCGAGAAATACGATGCCGACATCTGGCTGAAACGCGAAGACCTCAGCCCGGTGCGGTCCTACAAGATCCGCGGTGCGTTCAACGCCATGCGCAAGCAGCAGGGACAGGACCTGTTCGTCTGCGCCAGCGCTGGCAACCACGCGCAGGGCGTGGCCTTTATGTGCAAGCACATGGGGGTCAAAGGCGTGATCTTCATGCCGGTGACGACACCTCAGCAGAAGATCCAGAAGACCCGAATCTTTGGTGGCGACAACGTCGAGATCCACCTGACTGGCGACTATTTCGACCACACGCTTGCCGCGGCTCAGGACTGGTGCGCGCAGCAGGGCGGGTATTTCCTGTCGCCCTTCGACGATGACGACGTGATCGAGGGGCAGGCCTCATTGGCCGTCGAAATCGAGGAACAGCTGGGCCGCCTTCCCGATCACGTGGTGCTGCCGGTGGGTGGTGGCGGCATGTCCTCGGGTGTGGCGACATGGTTCGGCGACCGCACCCATTGCCTGTTCGTCGAGCCCGCGGGCGGGGCCTGTCTGCGCGCGGCGCTGGCGGCGGGCCATCCGGTGGCGCTGGACAAGGTGGACAATTTCGTCGACGGCGCGGCGGTGGGCCGGATCGGAGACAAGCCGTTCCAGCTGTTGCGTGACCGGCACCTGTCGGACGTGATCGTTCTGTCCGAGGACCGCATTTGCACCACCATGATCGAGATGCTGAACGTAGAAGGCATCGTGCTGGAACCCGCCGGCGCTCTGGCGATCGAGGCGGTGGGCGACGTCCAAAGCTTTGTGCGCGGCAAGACGGTCGTCTGCGTCACCTCGGGCGGGAATTTCGATTTCGAGCGTCTTCCCGAGGTCAAAGAGCGCGCGCAGCGCTACTCGGGCGTCAAGAAGTACTTCATCCTGCGCCTGCCGCAGCGGCCCGGAGCGCTGAAGGAATTTCTGAACATCCTCGGCCCCGAAGATGACATCGCCCGGTTTGAATACATGAAGAAATCGGCGCGCAATTTCGGTTCGGTCCTGATCGGGATCGAGACCAGCAAGCCGGACAATTTCCTGCGCCTGTTTGCGCATCTCGACGATGCCGGGTTCGTCTATACCGACATCACCGAGGACGAGACGCTGGCGCAGTTCGTGATCTGACCGATTACAGGATGTCCTTTAAGCCGGACATGAATTCCGCGCGCGAGCGGTCAAAAGCCGCGATGACCGCGTCCAGATCGACTTCCGCCCCATGGCCCGCAGCAGCGCGCCGTTCGCCATCCTGACAGAGTTTGGACAGGCTCTCAAAACCAAGGCTCAATGCACTGCCCTTGAGGAAATGCAGGTTCTGCTCAAGCGCGGATCGGTCGGTGTCCGACGTCAAGCGGCCCATGACCTCACCGACTTCATCCAGAAAAATCCGGACGACCTCGTCGAACTCCTCGGACCCGACTTCATCACGCAGCTGGCGCACCCTTGGCCAGTGTATCATTACCGTCCTCCACCTTGACCGAAACCGTCTCTGAATACCGGTCCGGGGTAAAATCCGGGTTAAGCCACTGCGGTGAACAGCTTTCATCGGTTGTTAAGCCGAGCGCCGTAGCTTTGCCCCACCCCAGTTGGAAAATACGCAGAGGTTTCGCGTGCGAGTGTCCAGCCAAATTGAGGCCAAGGCTGACCTGGATTTTGGAGCCATCCGGACGGTGCTGGTGGTCGATGACAGCCGCCTGCAACGCCGTATTCTGGTGGCATCGCTGAAGAAATGGGGATTCACGGTTGTCGAGGCCGACAGCGGTGAAGAAGCGATCGAGATCTGTAAAAAGGCCCTGCCTGATCTGGTGCTCAGTGACTGGGTGATGCCGGGCATGGGCGGGCTGGAATTCTGCCGCGCGTTTCGCGCGTTGGAGAACGACCAGTATACCTATTTCATCCTTCTGACCTCAAAAAGTGAGAAGCAGGAAGTCGCGCGCGGTCTGGATGCCGGTGCGGATGATTTCCTGATCAAACCGCTTGAAGCAGACGAGTTGCGGGCCCGCATTTCGGCAGGGGCCCGCATTCTTGATATGCAGCGCGAGCTTTCGGACAAGAACCGGTTGATCGAAACCGCATTGTCCGAACTGCGCCTTGCGCATGACGCCATCGACAAGGATCTGATCCAGGCGCGCAAGATACAGGAATCACTGGTGCCGGAACTCTATCGGGAATTTGGCAGGTCCCGGGTCAGCCTGCTGCTCAAACCCTGCGGCCACATCGGGGGTGACCTGGTGGGGATGTTTTCGCCGGGCGCGAACCGGATCGGGTTCTACAGCATCGATGTCTCCGGCCACGGTATCACGTCAGCAATGATGACGGCGCGGTTGGGCGGGTATCTGACCAGCCAGCATTTCGATCAGAACGTCGCAATGGAGAAGCGGTTCAACAAGTTCTACGCCTTGCTGCCACCCGAGCAGGTAGCCGCTATCCTGAATGCCCGCCTGATGGCCGACACGGGGATCGAGGAATATTTCACCATGGTCTACGCCATCGTGGATCTGCGCAACGGCCACCTGAGGATGGTTCAGGCTGGGCACCCCCATCCACTGCTGTTGCGCCGGACCGGCCGGGCAGAGTTCCTTGGGGATGGCGGCCTGCCCATCGGATTGCTGCCCGATGTGACGTTCCAGCAGACCGAAACCTATCTGCAGCGCGGTGACAAGCTGCTGTTGTATTCGGACGGCTTCACCGAATGCCGTGTCAAAAACGGTGATCTTCTGGATGAGGATGGGCTGCAACGGATGGCGCTGGAATGCCTAGGAGCGAACAGCGGGCCCGAGTTTCTGGACGACATGTTCTGGCGATTGACTCAGGGCATGCCGCCGGGAACGGGGATGGAGGATGACGTTTCAGCCGTGTTTTTCGAGTACAACGGAAACTAAAGCCCGGATAGATGCAGCCGCGCGAAGTGCCGGTCGCCTGCATTGCCCAACAAGTGAACCGCATCGCCGGTGTTCATCCAAACCGCTTCGTGAAAGGGTTCGGTCGGTGGTCCTTTGCGCTGCACCGGGCGGGCCCGGTAGATCAGACAGACCTTCTCGGCCCACAAATCATATTCGGGCATGTAGGTGAATCGCCGGAACGCACCAACCCGCCGCGGGTCCGCGATCGACCAACCGGTTTCTTCGAAAACCTCGCGATGCAGGGCGACAATTGGCGACTCGCCCGGGTCGATCCCGCCTCCGGGCAGCTGCAAGTCGGGTCCGGGTTCAGTCTGGCAGGTCAGCAGCAGGCTGGCCCCGCGCGGCAGCAGCGCATAGACGCCGACCCGGCGCGTGTATTTCCGCCCCGGTTCCGGGGTTTCGCCGAACCGTCTGATCATGTAAGGACCCTTTCAACCCCGAATGTACGACCTATATGGTGGCGATATGCCAACTTGCGGCGCTTAAGGAAACCCCATGTCTCTTGGAACGAAAATCGCGTGGGACGATACCGTCCTGCCCTTTCAACTTGATGTATCGGATATGCGTGGCCGCGTGGCCCGGCTGGACGGGGTGCTGGACGGCATCCTGAAGCAGCATAACTACCCCGCGCAGGTCGAGGCGCTGGTGGCCGAGATGGCCTTGCTGACCGCGCTGATCGGCCAGACCGTCGCGCTGCGCTGGAAGCTGTCGCTGCAGGTTCAGTCCAAGGGGCCCGTGCGGATGATCGCCACTGACTATTACGCCCCGCGAGAAGAGGGTCAGCCCGCGCAGATCAGGGCCTATGCCAGCTTTGACCGCGACCGTCTGACCGAAGGTGCACCCTTTGATCAGGTGGGCGAGGGATACTTTGCGATCCTGATCGACCAGGGCAAGGGGACGCAACCCTATCAGGGGATCACGCCGCTGGCCGGAGGATCGCTCAGCGCCTGCGCCGAGGCGTATTTCGCGCAGTCCGAACAGCTGCCGACCCGCTTCTCGCTCAGCTTTGGCCGGTCGACCGAGCCGGGTGTGGGCGAACGCTGGCGCGCCGGCGGCATCATGCTGCAGCACATGCCAAAGGCGTCTCCGTTTGTCGCCAGCGGCGAGGGTACGGGCGAAGTTCTGACAGCCGCCGATCTGGTCGATGGTCAGGAAGAAGAGAACTGGGGCCGGGTCAACATACTGCTGGACACGGTCGAGGATCTGGAAATGATCGGACCATCCGTGGCGCCGACCGATCTGCTGGTGCGCCTGTTCCACGAGGAACAGCCCCGCGTGTACGAGGCCCAGTCGGTGCAGTTCGGCTGCACCTGCTCCGAGGACCGCGTGCGTCAAAGCCTGTCGATCTACTCGGCCCAGGACATCGAGAAGATGACCACGGATGAAGGCACCGTGACCGCCGACTGCCAGTTCTGCGGCGCGCATTACGTGCTGGATCCGAAATCCGTCGGGTTCGAGGCAGAAGATCCGGATGCCGGCTGACCTGATCCCGCGTCTGAGCGCGGCGCTGGCCCGTCCCGGTGACGGGTCCAGCGACTTCGACCTCAATCCCGGGACGGTTCTGCCTGCGGGGCGCAAGCTGCGCCCCGCGGGTGTTCTGATCGCCGTGGACCTGGCCCGCGACGATCCGCGCCTGATCCTGACCAAGCGGTCTTCGGCCCTGAAACACCATCCGGGGCAGATCGCCTTTCCGGGTGGCAAGCAGGATGACACCGATGCGGATGTGACCGCAACCGCCGTGCGCGAGGCGCAGGAGGAGATCGGCCTGCCGCCGGACCTGCCACGCATTCTGGGTACCTTGCCGGTGCATGAAACCGTCACGTCATTCGCCGTGACACCGGTGGTGGCGGTTCTGGAGCGCGGCTTTGACCCGGTGGCCGAACCGGGCGAGGTTGACGAAGTATTTTCGGTTCCTCTTGCGCATGTGCTGAACCCTGCGAATTATGTGGTTGAATCGCGCATCTGGCGTGGAACACGGCGGTATTACTTCGCGGTGCCCTTTGGCCCCTACTACATCTGGGGCGCCACGGCCCGCATGTTGCGCGGGTTGGCGGCACGGATGAACGAATGATGCGGATCACCGAAGACTGGATCACGAACCCGGCCACGCAGAACGTGTGTGCGGCGCTGACCGAGGGCGGCGCGCTGGCGCTGTTCGTTGGGGGTTGCGTCCGCAATGCGCTGCTGGGGGCCCCGGTCTCGGATCTCGACATCGCCACCGATGCCCGCCCGCAACAGGTGATGGACCTGGCTGAACGGGCCGGGCTGAAGGCGATTCCGACGGGGATTGATCATGGCACCGTGACCGTGGTCAGCGACGGCAAACCACATGAGATCACGACCTTTCGCCGCGACGTCGAAACCGACGGGCGGCGCGCGGTCGTGGCCTTTTCGGACCAGGTGGAAGAGGACGCCGCCCGCCGCGATTTTACGATGAACGCGCTCTATTCCCGCCCCGACGGCACCATTCTGGATCCGCTGGGCGGCCTGCCCGACCTGCAGGCGCGGCGCGTGCGGTTCATCGGTGCGGCCCAAGATCGCATCCGCGAGGACTATCTGCGCTCGTTGCGGTATTTCCGGTTTCACGCCTGGTATGGCGATGCGCAGGCCGGGATGGACCCGGATGCTCTGGCGGCGATTGCGGCCGATCTGGACGGGCTCGACCGGCTGTCGCGCGAGCGGGTCGGAGCCGAGATGCTGAAACTGCTGGCCGCGCCCGATCCGGCCCCATCAGTGGCGGCCATGCGCAGCATCGGCGTTCTGGCGCATCTGCTGCCCGGCGCCGACGATCGGGCGCTGCCGATCCTGATCCATCTTGAATCACAGGCCGGGCTTGCCCCCGACGCGCTGCGCCGTCTGGCAGCCATCGCTGCGCCCGAGGTTGCTGGGACTCTGCGCCTCAGCAAGGCGCAACTGGCCCGCCTGACCCGGATCCGGGACGGCGCGCAATGCGGTGCCGGGGCGGCCGAATTGGGGTATCGGCTGGGCCAGCCAGACGGACAGGACGCGGCCCTTCTGCGCTGCGCCTTTCTGGAACAGCCCTGGACGGCTGAGACGGGCGCGGCCGTTGAAAAAGGGGCCGCAGAGACATTCCCGGTCAGGGCCGCCGATCTGCTCGGGCGCTACTCCGGCCCTGCGCTGGGCGCGAAACTGGCCGAACTGGAGAGCCGCTGGATCGCCTCGGAATTCACGCTGGACCGGGACGCGCTGCTGCAATATTGACGGGAAGTCTCAAAAGGGGATGACAAGCCCGCAGGTGTTCGGCTAGGTTGCGCCTGTCACATGGATGGAGGACTGCGAATGTATTACGGGATCTGGTTCGGCTAAAGCCAGAACACCTGACCCGTACGGGTGGTGTTTTGGCGCCATCTGCTTTCGCATTTTCAATTTTCCTGCTCAATCGGAGCACCTCCATGTTTCGCTATTTCGAAAACCTCGTAGACCCTTTTGTTGCATATGAAGAGGTGGACACGCCGCCGACGCGGCTGTGGCCTTTCATGCTGGATTATTCCCGCCCTTTTCGGCGCGTCTTCTTCTGGGCCGCGCTGATGTCGATCATCGTGGCCGCGGTCGAGATCGGGCTGATCTATTATATGGGCCGGGTCGTCGACCTGCTGGGCGGATCGCCGTCCGAAGTCTGGCAGGCCCAGGGGACCGAGCTGGTTCTGGTGGCGCTGTTCATCCTGTTCCTGCGCCCGATCCTGCATGTGCTGGACGTGCTGTTGCTGAACAATGCGATCCTGCCCAATTTCGGAACGCTGATCCGCTGGCGGGCGCACAAGCACGTTCTGCGCCAGTCGGTCGGTTGGTTCGAGAATGATTTTGCCGGGCGCATCGCCAACCGCATCATGCAGACCCCGCCCGCCGCGGGCGAGGTGGTGTTCCAGGTGTTCGATGCGATTTCGTTCTCGCTGGCCTATCTGATCGGTGCGGCGATCCTGCTGATGGCAGCCGATCCGCGCCTGCTGCTGCCGTTGCTGATCTGGTTCGCGCTCTATGCGCTGCTGGTGCGCTGGACGGTACAGAGGGTCGGGCCGGCGTCGCAGGCCGCGTCCGATGCGCGGTCCACGGTGACGGGCCGGGTGGTCGACAGCTATACCAACATCCACTCGGTGAAGATGTTCGCCCATGCCCAGCAGGAGCTCGACTATGCGCGCGAAGCAATCGAAGAGACCCGGCGCACCTTCCAGACCGAAATGCGCATCTTCACCATCATGGATGCCGTTCTGGTCGCGCTGAACGGCGTGCTGATCATCGGTGTGGTAGGCTGGGCCATTTACCTATGGATGCAGGGCAGCGCCTCGGTCGGGGTGGTGGCGGCGGCCACCGCGCTGACGCTGCGGCTGAATGCCATGACCGGCTGGATCATGTGGGCGCTAACCAGCTTCTTCCGCCAGCTGGGCGTCGTGGCCGAAGGGATGGAGACCATCGCCCAGCCCGTCGACCTGCTGGATGCGCCGGGCGCCAAGCCGCTGCAGCTCACCAAGGGCCGGATCGAGATCCGCGACCTGTCGCATCATTATGGCCGCGAGACCGGCGGGCTGGATCATGTCAATCTAACAATCCAGCCGGGCGAAAAGGTCGGGCTGATCGGGCGATCGGGGGCCGGGAAATCGACCCTCGTCAAGTTGCTTCTGCGGTTCTACGACGTGGAAAGCGGTGCGATCCTGATCGACGGGCAGGACATCCGCACCGTCACCCAGGACAGCCTGCGCCGCAATATCGGCATGGTTCAGCAGGACAGCGCGCTGCTGCACCGCTCGGTGCGCGACAACATCCTGTATGGCCGCCCCGATGCCACCGAAGACCAGATGATCGCCGCCGCCAAACAGGCCGAGGCGCATGACTTCATCCTCGACCTGCAGGACCCGCAGGGCCGCACCGGCTATGACGCCCATGTGGGCGAGCGCGGCGTCAAGCTGAGCGGCGGGCAGCGGCAGCGGGTGACGCTGGCGCGGGTGATCCTGAAGGACGCGCCGATCTTGTTGTTGGACGAGGCCACATCCGCCCTAGATTCCGAGGTCGAAGCCGCTATCCAGGAGACGCTATACGGTATGATGCAGGGCAAGACCGTGATCGCCATCGCGCACCGGCTCAGCACCATCGCCCAGATGGACCGCATCCTGGTGATGGACGGAGGCCGGATCGTCGAGGAAGGCACCCATGCCGATCTTTTGGAGCAGGGCGGTCTTTACGCCCAGTTCTGGGCGCGCCAATCTGGCGGCTTCATGAACCCCGAGGCCGCGGACGAGGCAGCAGAATGACGGTCGCAGACCTGATCAAACCGTTTGAACCCACCCAGACGCCCCCGCCGCAAAGGCTGGGGGCGTTCATTCGCTGGTGCCTGACAGGGGCCTGGCCCATGTTGTTCGCCGCTGCGCTGTTTTCGGCCCTGGCAGGCGCGATGGAGGCCGGAACCGCCTGGATTCTAGGCTGGGTGATCGACATCGCGACCGCCAGCGGCCCCGAGAACTTTCTGACACCGCGAAACCTGTGGATGATCCTGGGCGCCGTGGCGTTCTTCATGCTGATCCGGCCGCTGCTGTTCGGGCTGTCCTCGGTGTCGAACAATTATATCGTCATGCCCAACATCCCGCCGCTGGTCCTGGCCAAGCTGAACCGCTGGACGTTGGGGCAGTCGGTCACCTATTTCGACGACGATTTTGCCGGCCGCATCGCCCAGAAACAGATGCAGACGGCCAATGCCCTGACCTCGGTCGTATCGGAAACCATCAGCGCCATCGTCTTTGCCTTGGCCTCGCTCGTGGGATCTTTGCTTTTGTTAGGGTCTATTCATCCCCTCGTCATGCTGCCCTTCGTGGCTTGGCTGGCTGTGTATTTCCTGCTGGTGCGCTGGTACCTGCCGCGCATCCGTACACGCTCGGCCGCGCGGGCCGGAGCGCGGGCGATGGTGTCGGGACAGGTGGTGGACACGATCACCAACATCAAGACCGTCAAGCTGTTTGCCCATTCCGAGTTCGAGGATCAGGCCGCGCGCGACTCGATGGTTGCGCTGCGCGACAAGTCTCTGGCCTTTGGCAAACTGTCGGCCAGTTTCCGGTTCATTTTGATGACACTGGCGGGGCTTCTGCCGGTTCTGCTGTTGGGCGCGACGCTGTGGCTGTGGCAGGCCGGGTCGGCGACCACCGGGGATATCGTGGCGGCGGGCGCCATTTCGATCCGCATCGCGCAGATGACGGGCTGGGTCAGCTTTACCCTGATGGGGATCTACGCCCATGTGGGCGAGATCGAGAACGGCATGAAAACCCTGGCGCGGCCCGACCGGGTCGAGGATGCGCCGGACGCCACCGAGCTGACGGTGCCCGAGGGCCGGATCGAGTTCCGCGATGTCAGCTTTGCCTATGGTCGCGACGTGGGCGGAGTCTCGGACCTGACGCTGACGGTGCAGCCGGGCGAGAAACTGGGCATCGTCGGTGCCTCGGGGGCGGGGAAGTCCACCCTGGTTTCGCTGCTGCTCAGGCTCTATGACAGGGAAAATGGGCAGATTCTGATCGACGGGCAGGACATCGCCCGCGTCACGCAGGACAGCCTGCGCCGCCAGATCGGCATGGTCACGCAGGAAACCGCGATGTTCAACCGTTCGGCCCGCGACAACATCCTGTACGGTCGGCCCGATGCCACCGAAGACCAGATGATCGCCGCCGCCAAAAAGGCCGAAGCGCATGATTTCATCCTCGATCTGCAGGACGGGCAGGGGCGCAGGGGTTATGACGCGCATCTGGGCGAGCGCGGCGTCAAGTTGAGCGGTGGCCAGCGTCAGCGTATCGCGCTGGCCCGCGCGATCCTGAAGGACGCGCCGATCCTCGTGCTGGACGAGGCCACCTCGGCGCTGGATTCCGAGGTCGAGGCCGCGATCCAGACCGCGCTGCACCGGGTGATGGAGGGCAAGACCGTTCTGGCCATCGCCCACCGCCTGTCCACCCTCAGCGAGATGGACCGGATCATCGTTCTGGATCACGGGCGCATCGTGGAAAGCGGTCCGCATGACACTCTGCTGGCGCAGGGCGGGTTGTATGCGCGGTTCTGGCACCGTCAGTCGGGCGGGTTCATCCAGACCGAAGCCGCCGAATAAGGGTTTTGTTGGCGCATCAGCCCGGCTATCAGGCAGGCCATGACGCAGGAATACACCATTCTCCGCCTCGGGCATCAGGGCGACGGCATCGCCGAAGGCCCGGTCTATGCCCCCCGAACGCTGCCCGGAGAGCGGGTCACCGGCGCGCTGGACGGCTCGGCGCTGACCGATATCAAGGTGCTGACGCCGTCGGACGATCGGGTCAAGCCGCCCTGCCGCCACTACAAAAGCTGCGGCGGCTGCCAGTTGCAGCACGCCTCGGACGCATTCGTGGCCGATTGGAAGGTTGAGGTGGTGCGTACCGCCTTGGCCGCCCAGGGGCTGCAGGCCGAGATGCGCCCGATCCTGACGTCGCCACCGCAGTCGCGGCGCCGCGCCACCATCGCTGTGCGCCGCACCAAGAAGGGCGCGCTGGCGGGGTTCCACGGGCGCGCCTCGGACGTGATCACCGAGATTCCTGATTGCCAGCTGCTGGACCCGGCTCTGACCGCTGCCATCCCCGTGGCCAAGGCGCTGGCCGAACTGGGCGGCAGCCGCAAGGGCGTGTTGTCGGTCACCCTGACCCTGTCCGAAGCCGGACTGGACGTGGCGGTGCAGGGCGGCAAGCCGCTGGATGGCCCGCTGGAACTGGCGCTTGCGCAGGCGACTGAGCAGCACGGGCTGGCGCGGCTGGCCTGGGATGGCGAGGTGATCGCCATGCGCAACCCACCAAAACAGCGGTTCGGACCGGCCACAGTGGTCCCGCCGCCGGGGGCCTTCCTGCAGGCCACGAAAGATGGAGAACAGGCTCTGACACAGGCTGTTTTCGAGATTGTCGGCCCAGCCAAGCGGGTGGTTGATCTGTTCGCGGGCTGCGGCACGTTCTCGTTGCCGCTGGCGCAACGGGCCGAGGTTCATGCCGTTGAAGGCGCGGCCGACATGACCCGCGCGCTGGATCAGGGCTGGCGCAAGTCCACGGGATTGAAACAGGTCACGACCGAGGCGCGCGACCTGTTCCGCCGCCCCTTGATGCCGGACGAGCTGCGCCGTTTCGACGCCGTGGTTCTGGACCCTCCGCGCGCCGGCGCCGAGGCCCAGGTGGCCGAGCTGGCTCAGGCCCGCCGTCCGGTCATCGCCTATGTGTCCTGCAACCCTGTGACCTTCGCGCGTGATGCAAAAATTCTGGTTCAGGCGGGCTATGCCCTTGAATGGGTCCAAGTGGTTGACCAATTTCGATGGTCATCCCACAGCGAACTGGTGGGCAGCTTCAAACTGGCAGAGACCCCATGACCCGAC
Organism: Ruegeria sp. BHSA162; assembly: GCF_059613385.1. Lineage (NCBI taxonomy): Bacteria > Pseudomonadati > Pseudomonadota > Alphaproteobacteria > Rhodobacterales > Roseobacteraceae > Ruegeria > Ruegeria sp. BHSA162. The sequence goes on along the minus strand of NZ_JBXWSK010000055.1, from coordinate 314 downwards.
AGGAGACCCTCCGCATGACGATCCGGCAGCGCCTGCAGGCCTTTGTCGAAAACCCGCGGTTTTCGCAGTTCATCACCGGCGTCATCCTGGTGAACGCGGTTCTGCTGGGTATGGAAACCTCGGACGGCCTGATGGCGAAATTCGGGCCGGCGATCGTGCTGCTCGACACCATCTGCCTGACCATCTTCGTGGCCGAGATCGCAGTGAAACTGGTGGCCAACGGGCGCCGGTTCTTTCTCAATGGCTGGAACATTTTCGATTTCGTGATCGTCGGCATCGCCTTGGTGCCCGGCGGTGCGGGTCTTTCGGTGTTG
>NZ_JBXWSK010000054.1:0-23935 GCF_059613385.1 Ruegeria sp. BHSA162 | reverse complement strand
AAAAGCCAGCACGCCGAGCAGCACAGCCGCACCATGCGGGTAGCGTTGCCAGATGCACAATTTACACGGGGCCATGCCGCCCAGATATTGGAACCCCCAAGCCGCAAGAAGCAATGCTGCAGACCCACCCGCGGCCAGCAAAATGAGTGTCCGTTTCCGCGTCATATGTATTTCACCACCAGAAATCCGCCGATCAGAAGAATGATGAACAAGGTGAACATCAGCCCAAGCCGCTTTTCGATGAAGTCCCGGATAGGCTCGCCAAAGCCCCAAAGCAACCCGGCGACGATGTAGAACCGCAAAGCGCGGGCGAGAATCGAAGTGGCGATGAAAGTTCCCAGCGGCATTCCCGTCCAACCGGACATGATCGTGATGACCTTGTACGGGAAAGGCGTGACACCGGCGGTCAGAACGGCCCAGAACCCGAAATCGTTGAACCGCTGGTTGAATTCCTGCATCGCGTGACCCTTGCCCATCGCTTCGAGGATGGGTTGTCCGATGCTGTCGTAGAAAAACGCGCCGATTGCGTATCCCAAAAGGCCGCCCAGGACCGAGAAAACCAGTGCGACGGTGGCAATCAGCCACGCCCGCGATGGGCGCGCCAGAATCATAGGGATCATCAACACGTCGGGTGGAATCGGAAAGACCGAGCTTTCGATGAATGCCACAAATGCCAACACCCACAGGGCGTGTGGGTGGTCGGCCAGTCGGATCGTCCGATCATAAAGCGATTGCAGCATCAGCACGTGTTCCCAAGCTTTGTCATGACGAGGCAAACCACGCGTCCGACGGGGCGTCAACCGATCTGTCCCGGGCTGATCGTCGATTGACCGATTTTTGCCTCTGGACCTTCGGCAAGATGGGCGGTAATTCAATGCGCGTGGCCCAAGTGGCGGAATGGTAGACGCAGGGGATTCAAAATCCCCCGCCTTCACGGGCGTGAGAGTTCGAGTCTCTCCTTGGGCACCACCACCGCACCCGTTTTGGTATAGTGTGCAGGGCATTTGCTCTGTCAATTGTGGCGTGTGCGGTTGACTGCGACTCGGGCATCCAGCCTCGAATTGGGCGACGAAACTGTACGCGGACTAGCGGGATCTGGACCGTCTTCGATGCAATATCGGGTGCGGCGGTAGAGTTTCCAGATCGTCAACTATAGCTACAACAAGAGCCGTCTGTGTCTCCGTTGCACGGTGTCTCTGGCAGCGTATCCGCGCGCGACTGGGCGCTGAAGTGGGCGCATTCCAGAGTGACGTGATCCTTGAAGCTCGCGCAATTTGAATACGGCCGCTTTGGGTGCGGAGCTGTCAAACGATTGAAAGAACGCGATTATGGTACAGCCTCACCGGGACAGGCCGTGACGCCATCATTTGGCCATAGAAATTGGTGAAACAAAGAGCCGTGACAGGCACTGACGTGATATCGAAGCAGGCTATGACGAGAAGGGTTGGCTGGCACGGCTGTGCAGTTGCCATGCCTTTTGAGCTTTGCAATAACGGACCTCATAGTTCCCCGTCCCGGGTAATGATTATAGTTGGTTGATTTATGTGCAAAATCCTTGTGGTAGATCTGGATGGCACTCTTTTGAAGAGTGACATGCTGTACGAAAGCTTTTGGTCGGCTTTCGGACGGAACTGGCGCAGCCCGTTTCTCTCCGCCGCGGCTCTGTTGGGTGGACGCGCTTCATTGAAACGCTACCTGGCCGAAGAGGCCGAAATTGACGTCACCTCGTTGCCCTATGATCCCAAGGTGGTGGAATACGTCGAGAAATGGCGCGCTGATGGCGGCAAGACCGCCCTTGTGACGGCCTCGGATGAGGGCATTGCCCAAAGCATCGGAGCCCATCTGGGTATTTTCGACGAGGTTTATGGCTCCGACGGGTCGCTGAACCTGAAAGGTGAAAACAAGGCCGAGTTTCTGGACGAACGCTTTGGTCCGGGCGGATACGCCTATATGGGCGATTCCCACGCCGACCTTGCGGTGTGGCGAAGGGCCAATCTGGCGGTTTCCGTGAACGCGGGGCCGGGACTGGCGAAACAAGCGGAAGCGGTCGCACCCAAGGTCGAGCATCTGCATACACACGAAGTGACCGCCAAGTCCTACCTCAAGGCGTTGCGTCCGCATCAATGGATGAAGAACCTGCTGGTTTTTTTGCCGATGCTGGCGGCCCATCAACTGACGGGGCAGGTGTTTTGGTTGTCGTTGCTGGCTTTCATATCGTTCAGCCTGATCGCATCCAGTGTCTATGTCCTGAATGACTTGCTGGACCTTGCAGCAGATCGGGCGCATCCGCGCAAACGCGCGCGGCCGTTTGCTTCGGGCAGCATTCCGATTTCGTCCGGAACGTGGATGGCTGCCGGTCTGCTGATTTCAGGCTCGGTCATTGCAGCCATGGTCGGGCTGGATTTTTTCCTGGTGATGGTGGCGTATTATGCACTGACGACCGGGTATTCATTGTATCTAAAGCGCCAGTTGGTCATCGACATCTGTGTCTTGGCCGGCCTTTACACGACCCGGATCGTGGCGGGTGGAGCGGCAACAGGGTTGGAGCTTTCAGTCTGGCTCCTTGCATTTTCGATGTTTCTGTTCCTGTCGCTTGCGGCGGTCAAAAGGCAGGCCGAGTTGGTGGACTATGCGGCGCGCGCTAAATTGTCGGCAACCGGGCGCGGCTATCACGTGGATGACCTTCCGATTATCTCCATGATCGCCGTCAGCGCGGGTTATGTCGCCGTTTTGGTGATGGCACTCTACGTCAGCTCGCCGGCGGTGGTGCAGCTCTACTCCTACCCGCAAGCCCTATGGGGCGTGTGTGCGGTCCTGCTGTTCTGGATCACCCGGACCGTCATGATTACGCATCGTGGCAACATGCACGATGATCCCGTGATCTACGCGGCCAAGGACCCTGTCAGCCTGCTTTGCTTTGCCATAATTCTGCTGTTCGTTGTCGCGGGGTCAATGCTGTGACGGTTCAGGGGTTGATTCTGCGCTATTCCGCCTTTGCCATCGTGGCGATGACCTTGAACCTCGCTGCCCAGCGCGCAGTCCTGTCGCTTGGCGAGGGTGGCTGGTACTTCGCGGCTGCAGTGTTTGCGGGTACACTTGTCGGACTTGTGGTCAAATATACCCTCGACAAGCACTGGATTTTCTATGACCGGCAGACGGGACTGAAGGCCCACGGTCAGAAATTTTCGCTGTATACGGCGATGGGTGTGGTCACCACCGCAATTTTTTGGGGCACCGAGACGGCCTTTTGGGTGGTTTGGAAAACCGATCTAATGCGCGAGGTTGGCGCGGTTATCGGGCTGACGGTGGGTTACGTGATCAAGTACCATCTGGATAAGCGCTTCGTATTCAACACCGGCTCGGCGGAGGCGCGGGCATGAGGCTTTCCGGCTGGGGCAGGTACCCCGTTCTTGAGACCAGAGTGATCGCGCCGCGCAGCGTCGAAAGCCTTCGATCGGTCGTGCGGGAGGGACCCGATGTGATCGCGCGCGGCAATGGGCGCGCCTATGGGGACAGCGCAATTGGCCTCACGACAACCGTACACACCCGGCATCTGAACAGGATGGTCTCCTTCGACAACCAGACCGGAGTGCTGGTTGCCGAGGCGGGGGTTCTGCTGGGCGACGTGATCGCAGCGTTTCTGCCTCGGGGTTGGTTTCCGATCGTTACACCGGGCACCAAATTCGTCACGATCGGCGGTGCCATCGCCGCAGATGTTCATGGCAAGAACCACCACCGTGTCGGTAGTTTCCGCCATTGCGTCGAATGGGTTGAGGTCATGGGCGATGACGGGGAGATCACCCGATGCAGCCGCGCGTCGAACAGCGCATTGTTCGATCACACCTTGGGCGGCATGGGCCTTACCGGGATCATCGTGCGGGCGGCGGTTCGGTTGCAGCCGGTCGAGTCAGGTTGGATCAAGCAAAAGACCATAGCCGCACCCAGCCTTCAGGATGCGATGAATGCATTCGAGGCCGCACAGGATGCAACATACTCGGTCGCGTGGATCGACTGCTTGTCCACAGGCCGAAACCTGGGGCGGTCTCTGGTGATGCTGGGAGAACACGCTGCGGTCTCGGACCTGCCGGGGCGGTATGCCCGGCAACCCCTGATCTGCCCGACCAAGCGCAAAAAATCCGTTCCGATGGATCTGCCGTCGTTTGCCTTGAATCGCCATACGGTTCGGGCATTCAACGCCGGTTACTACTGGATGGGAGTTCGAAACGGCGACACCAAGCTGGTGAACTGGGATACGTTCTTTTATCCGCTGGACGCCATATTGGGATGGAACCGTATCTACGGTCGCAGCGGCTTTGCCCAGTTTCAATGCGCGTTGCCTATACATCGTTCACGCGCCGGCCTGACCGAGCTTTTGCAAGCCATCGCTGGCAAGGGCATGGGTTCGTTTTTGTCCGTGCTGAAACGGTTCGGCCCGCAGGACAGTCCGTTTTCCTTCCCCATGGAGGGATACACGCTGGCGCTAGATTTCCCGATTTCCGACAAAACTCTCATTCTCATGGACAAGCTGGATCGGATAACTCTGGAACATGGTGGACGGTTCTACCTGGCCAAAGACAGCAGGATGTCGGCCAATACTTTGAACAGATCAGACGATCGCGTGACCCGATTCCGCGAGGCGCGCAACGTCAATGGTTGGCGGGACCGGTTCCGCTCGGCCCAGTCAGAAAGGCTTGAAATATGACAATGGAACCCGTTCTCGTTCTTGGTGCCCGGTCGGATATCGGCAAGGCCATCGCTCATGAGTTTGCCGAGCGGGGGCACCCGGTCCAGCTGGCCGCCCGGAATGCTGAGACGCTCGAGGCCGACAAGGCCGATATCGAACTGCGCTATGGTATAGGGGCAACCTTGCACGAGTTCGACGTTCTGGAAGCCAACAGCTTCGATGGGTTCATCGATACGTTGCCTGAATTGCCGGGCATCGTCGTATGCGTTGTCGGGTACATGGGCGAGCAGGCCGAGAACGAAAGGGACGCCGCCGCGGCTTCTCTGGTGATGCGCAGCAACTTCGAAGGGCCGGCTCAGATCCTTGGAGCCTTTGCCAACCGGTTCGAAGAGCGCCGATCGGGCACGATCGTGGGTGTCAGTTCCGTGGCTGGTGATCGGGGCCGGGCGACCAACTATGTATACGGATCAGCCAAGGCCGGCCTGACCGCATTTCTGTCAGGGTTGCGCAACCGGCTCGCCAAGAAAGGTGTGCATGTCGTGACGGTTCTTCCAGGGTTCGTCGACACGCAGATGACCGAAGGAATGGACTTGCCCGAGCGTCTGACCGCGCAGCCGTCCGAGGTTGCAGCCGCAACGGCCCGGGCGGTCGAGCGCGGTCGGAACGTAATCTACGTCAAGCCGATTTGGCAATTGATCATGGCGATCATCCGAAACATCCCCGAGCCGGTGTTCAAGAAGCTCAGCATCTGACCTCGCGTTGCCGGGTGAACCGGTCACCCACTACCGTCTCTGGGCGTAGTCGCGCGCTGGCTGTCGCTGGCTGCGAGGGCCTGAATGCAGCCGACGACAAAAAACGGCATGAAATACGTGACCAGACGACCGATATTGAACTGTACGTTCAACATGGCGATGAGCGAGAAAAACGCCAGCAGCGCCAAAACGTCCGTCCGGCGCAGGACCTGATTTGCAGCTTGACCGGTCACGGCAATCCACCAGCAGGCGGTCAGAACCAACACCGGCCAGACGTTCAGATACAGCCCTTTGACACTTGTGCTGCCTTTCAGCGTGGACAGCGCGCTGGTGATGAATTGCCCAACCTGTCTCTGATTGTCGTTCACGCCCGGAAACGGAAATGCCGTAATGACAACCAGAAATCCAACGAACAGGCAGAACAGGGCGGCTGTGACTTTGGCCTCGTCGTTGCGCAAGGACATCATTGCCAATGCGCGCAGACCAAAGATCAGCAGCGTCACGATGATGATCTTTTCATTGATGAACGCGCCAAGAAACACGGTAAGAACAAACCACTTCCATTTCTTCTCGGCAGCCAACAAAAGGGCCACCGTCAATGGAAAGACCGATATGCCGTCATTGCCTTCCAGCGCCAGAAACTGCCCCAGAAACAGAACTGACGCGGCGCCGATGAATGCCCATTGCGAAGTGGTTCCAACACGCCGCAGCAAATAGGCGTAAACCAGAAGCGCCGTCAGGACCAGGTAGAAGACGTTGGCGGCACACATCGCGGCCAGAGCCTTGGCGTCGGCAACGCTGTCAGGAAGAAAGACTTCTCCTGACCCGGTAGACAGTGACACGAACGGCAGATTGTAGAACGGCAGCGCAAGTATGACCGAGCCTATGCGGTAAACATGCGGCGAAGGGGGAACGCGGCCACGCTCTTCATCCAGAAGATACAGCAGGTAGTGGGAATAGTCGTCGAAAGAGACCGCGCCGAAGTAAACGACGCGATATGTGTCGAAAAACATCTCTCCGGCGGCGACCGTAAAGACCAGCGCCAGAAACAAATGCCAGCGGAACTCGCTGATTGATGACGATTTGCTTTGCAAAGAAGAATAACCAATCACGCTGTGAACTCACACGAACAGGAAAAAAACAAATAACCGATTGTCAGAAAACAAAAAATCTTCGAACTCAGCGACCTGATAGATCATACTTGACGCGCCGCGGACCGGTCAACACGGTGCGACACCCATAGTTGCGGGGTCAAGCCGGGGAAATTTTCGGGTTCTACGTCATATGTGCGTCCCGGCGCCGGGGTCGGGCGCATAACGCTTGACAACAGCGGTACGGGCAACAAACCATCGTGACTGTTGGGAGAATTCGGGAAAATTTGAGCTCATCCGTTGCCTGCTCATGCGGATTGTCATAATGGCTCGTCCCCCGGACAAGGGGCCTTTGGCCTGTCTTCCGTCCACAATAAGAATCTTGGGAGTTCCTAAATGATCAAGAAAAGCAAGCTCAGCCTCGGCGCGGTCGTGACCGCTGCCCTCATGGCTCCGGCGGCTTATGCCGAAGAATTCATCACCATCGGCACCGGCGGTGTGACCGGCGTGTACTATCCCACCGGTGGCGCGATCTGCCGTCTGGTGAACAAGGGCCGCAAAGAACATGGCGTGCGTTGCTCGGTCGAATCGACGGGTGGATCGGTCTACAACATCAACACCATTCGCGAAGGCGAGCTGGAATTCGGTGTGGCCCAGTCCGACTGGCAGTACCATGCTTACAACGGCACGTCGAAATTCGAGGAAAACGGCCCGTTCGAAGAGCTGCGCGCCGTATTCTCTGTCCACCCCGAGCCGTTTACGGTGGTGGCCCGTGCCGATTCCGGCATCAAGAACTTCGAAGACCTGAAGGGCAAGCGCGTCAACATCGGCAACCCCGGTTCGGGTCAGCGCGGCACTATGGAAGTTCTGATGGAAGCCCTGGGCTGGACCACGGATGACTTCGAACTGGCAACCGAGCTGAAGGCCGCCGAACAGTCGGCCGCGCTGTGTGACAACCAAATCGATGCGATGGTCTACACCGTCGGCCACCCGTCCGGTTCCATCCAGGAAGCCACCACTGCGTGCGACTCGGTTCTGGTGAACGTCAGCGGCGAAGCCGTTGACAAGCTGGTTGCCGACAACTCGTTCTACCGTACGGCCACCATCCCCGGCGGCATGTATCGCGGTTCGGACGCTGACACCCAGACCTTCGGTGTGGGCGCGACCTTCGTGACTTCGGCAAACGTGTCTGACGATGCGGTGTACGCGGTTGTCAGCTCGGTCTTCGAGAACTTCGACGACTTCAAAAAGCTGCACCCGGCCTTCGCCAACCTCAAGCCTGAGGAAATGATCAAGGACGGTCTGTCGGCTCCGCTGCATCCGGGCGCCGAGAAGTACTACAAAGAAAAAGGCTGGATCCAGTAATCCACCTTCAAGTCCAGAAACGAGGCGCTGTTCGCGCCTCGTTTTCACCGGTGAGAGGCCGGTAATACCAAAACTGCGCCGGAAACCGGCCGTTGGACGGGGAGACATTTGATGAGCGCTGATCAACAGGGCAATCGTCCGTTATCCGAAGAAGAACTACAGGAACTGGTCGCGTCCTCGGATGCGGGGGCGCGGGACCCGGCTGGCAATGTCGGCTTGTTCCTGGCGATCGTGGCCGCGATCTGGTCGATCTTTCAAGTCGTTCTGGCGTCACCGATTGCCAACTATGTGCTGCCCGGAAGCGTTGTGAACAACGCGCGTCAGTTTCATTTGGCCTTCGCGATGTTCCTGGCCTTCGCGGCTTATCCAGCGCTTAAATCCAGTCCGCGAAACTACATTCCGATCCAGGATTGGATCATGGGTGTTCTGGGGGCCGGTGTCGCCCTTTACGGTTATTTCTTCTATGACAAGATCGTCAATGCGGGCGGTCTGGCGGACGATGTCGACAAATGGATCGCCCTCGGTGGCTTGATCCTGCTGTTCGAAGCCGCGCGGCGCGCGCTTGGCCCCGCCATGGCGATCATTGCGACGATCTTCCTGGCCTATGTGTTCTTCGGCTCGTCCGAGTGGGTGCCCGAAGTGATCCGGTGGAAAGGCGCCAGCCTGAAAAAGGCGATGAGCCACATGTGGATCACGTCCGAGGGTGTGTTCGGCATCGCCTTGGGTGTTTCGACGAAATTCGTGTTCCTCTTCGTTCTGTTCGGCGCTTTGCTGGATAAGGCCGGGGCAGGGAATTACTTCATCAAGATGGCCTTCGGCGCGCTGGGTCACCTGCGCGGCGGTCCGGCCAAGGCCGCCGTTGTCGGTTCGGCCGCAACCGGCCTGATTTCGGGCTCGTCCATCGCCAACGTCGTCACCACCGGCACCTTCACCATCCCGCTGATGAAGCGCGTAGGCTTTACCAGCGAGCAGGCCGGCTCGGTCGAGGTTGCAAGTTCGGTCAACGGCCAGATCATGCCGCCCGTGATGGGCGCCGCCGCCTTCCTGATGGTGGAGTACGTGGGCATCTCGTATGTCGAGGTCATCACCCACGCCTTCCTTCCGGCGGCGATTTCCTACATTGCGCTGGTCTACATCGTCCATCTCGAGGCCGTGAAGCGGAACATGCCCACTCTGGGCGACCGCGACGTGCATCTGGCGCGGACGGTCGTGGGGATGCTGATGTTCTTCCTGGTGTTTGCGGGGCTCTGCTATGGTTCGCAGTTCCCGGTGGATGCTGTCACAAGCTGGGCGCCGTCCAGCGCTGGTCTGATCCTGAGCCTGGCGGTGTGCGCCGTCTATGTTGCTCTGCTGTTCCTGGCGGCTCAGGTTCCGGATCTTGAACCCGATGACCCGAACGCGACCGAAGTGAAGCTGCCGGTGATCTCCGAGATCTACAAGGCCGGCCTGCATTATCTGCTGCCGATCATTGTTCTGGTCTACTTCCTGATGATTGAACAGAAGTCGCCGGGTCTGTCGGCCTTCTGGGCAACCGCGCTGCTGTTCGTGATCCTGCTGACGCAGAAACCGCTCAAGGCGATCTTCCGGGGGCAGAGTGATCTGGCAAACTCCTTTGTCGATGGGGTTGCCGATCTGTGGCAGGGCCTGATCGACGGCGCGCGCAACATGATCGGCATTGCGTTGGCCACGGCCACGGCCGGCGTGATCGTCGGTACCGTGACCCTGACCGGTGTGGGGCAGGTGATGGCCGATCTGGTCGAGTTCCTGTCCGGCGGCAATCTGATCCTGATGCTGGTGATGGTCGGGCTGCTCAGCCTGATCCTGGGCATGGGTCTGCCGACCACGGCAAACTATATCGTCGTCAGCTCGCTGATGGCGGGCGTTGTGGTCGAACTGGGCGCGCAAAGCGGCCTGATCGTGCCGCTGATCGCGGTGCACCTGTTCGTGTTCTACTTCGGCATCATGGCCGACGTGACGCCTCCTGTGGGTCTGGCCAGCTTTGCTGCGGCCGCCGTATCGGGCGGTGACGCGATCAAGACCGGCTTCACTGCGTTCTTCTACAGCCTGCGTACCGTGGCGCTGCCTTTCGTGTTCATTTTCAACACCGACCTGCTGTTGATCGATGTCACCTGGGTTGAGGGGATCATAGTGGCCATATTCGCCACGATTGCGATCCTCGTGTTCACGGCCGGAACGATGGGCTACTTCCTCACCCACAGCCGAATCTACGAAAGCGTTGCGCTGATTGCGATCGCCTTCGCGCTGTTCCGGCCGGAGTATTTCATGGATCGCATCTCGCCCTCGCACCTCGAGGTCGAGCCGGCCGGATTCGTGCAGGCCATTGGTGAGGCTGAACCCGGCACCGACGTGCGGGTGGTGGTCAGTGGTCCGGATTTCGACACCGGCAACATGACCGAGACCACGGTCGTCGTCACCGTGGGGTCCGAACCTGATGGTGCGGCGCGTGTTGATGCCATGGGCTTTTTGTTGATCGAGGAAGATGGCCTGGTGAAGATGGACGAACCTATGTTCGGCTCGCCCATCGCCGATGACCTGGCCAATTTCGACTATTACGCGGACGAGCCGGTGCGTATCGCATCCGCCGATCTGCCGGTCAGCCAGCCGCCAAAACAGTTGATCTATATCCCGGCCATGCTGCTGCTGGGGTTGATCGCCTTCCTGCAACGCGGCCGTGCCGCCAGACAAGAGGTGCCCGCATGACAAAATCCGTCCTGTGCGCCGTTGATATCAGCAACGGCAATATCGATGCTCCTGTCCTGAAAATTGCCGCGAAACTGGCCGATCTTGACGGGGCGCAGCTGGACGTGGTGACCGTACTGCCGGATTTCGGTGAAAGCTGGGTGTCCGGCTTTTTCCGGCCCGACTTCCACGACAAGGCGCAGCACGAAGCGCATGACAAGCTGGTTGAGCTGTGTGTCGATGCGGTCGGGTCGGAGCGCAACGCCACGATCCGCCATGTCGTTGCAACCGGCACGGCCTATCAGGAGATCCTGAAGACCGCCGAAAGCGCCGGCAGCGATCTGATCGTGATTGGCGCACACAAGCCGGATTTCAAGGACTACCTGCTGGGGCCGAACGCGGCGCGAGTGGTGCGCCACTCGAACGTTTCGGTCTACGTGGTCCGCTAAGTCCCGCTAATACCCGGTCATCTCAAGGTAGCCGCGCCCCTTATGGCTGCCTGACACGGTGACCGGACCCTCCCAATACTGAAAGCGCGTCCCCATCCAGGCTTGGGTATTCTGGGCCTGGACGCGAATGTCCACATCCTCGCCCGGGATGGTCACGCGCCAATCCGTCGGAACATCGCGCTCCGCCACCCGGCTGGTTTCCAGTGGTGTGAAGGTTACTGACCCGTTCGGCAGGCTGCGGCTGGAACCATCCGCGTTGATCCAGGTGGCCGAGGTATAGTCCCCACGTCCGCCGCGCAGGCGAAACGCCATCAACTTGTCGCCGTCCTCGAAATTGAGTGAGAACCAGTCCCACCCTGACTGATCGGCGGCCAAAGGCTGCGAAGACCACTCTCGGTCCAGCCATCCGTTCCCGGTGACCGCTACATCGCCGTCGGGCAGATGCAGCGTGCCCTGGACGGCGTAGCCCGGCTGCGAATAATAGTAGCTGGCCTGCCCATCCGCGGATTTCACGGAAAACCCATTCTCACCATGAAAAACCAGCGGCCCCGAAGCAGACAGGTTCAGGTCGTACCCGAAATCGGCTCCGTTTGCAGTCAGGGTCAGGGTCTGGAGCGTTGGTCCTGCCATGCGCCATTCGTCGATCCATGCTTCGAACGGGTAGGCTGTGACACCAGCCTGACCAATTCCACCACGAGACAGGCGCTCGGCAAAAAAGTGGCGTTCCGGAGTTGTCAGCGCGGCATGGCCCATCCAGATCTGTGGGCTTTGCCAGCCGGCGGTTTCAAATGGCTTCAAGGCAGAGCGAAACAGAGTCCACTGTATGCCGTAGTCCCCACCGTCCTCTCCGGTCAGGTTGGCCGTCAGGTACCACCATTCGATCCGATAGGATGGATGCGGGCCGTGGTCGGCGGGGAATTCGAACTGGTACTCTGGTTGTGGTACGTCAAACCCGTCGACAGAGCCGCCCAAACCGGCAAACCCCTGCGCCATCGCCGCAAGGGGCCAGAACAACGCACACACGAGTAGTTTAGCGTTCATTGGCAAAGACCCTCAGCAGATCGGCCGGCGGCACCCGACGAAGACGCAAGGCGGGCAGCGCCGCGGCAAGGGCGGCGGCCACAAGTGTCCAAAGCATGAGCTGCACCCATGACGACGGGAAAAGGTGCATGGGTAGCCGCCATCCAAACGCCTCGACATTGATGACGGCCAGCAGAATCCAAGCCAGCGCCAGACCCAGCGGCAAGGCGAGGCAGGCGGTAAGGAAAGCCAGAACCATGCTCCGCGCCAGTTCCAGTTTCGACAGATGCGACAGCGTCAGCCCCATTGCCCAGACCGGAGCGATCTGAGGCAGCCGCTGGGTCCAGAGCGTAAGCAAGCTGGTCAGAATGGCGAAGCCGGCCACGCCAAGCGTCAGGATGTTCAGCGCGGATGTCACGACAAATGTCTTTTCGAAGATCGCCATGGACTGCGCCTTCACCGCGGCCTGCCCGATGATCGCGCCGGGGTCCAGATCAAACCTGTTCTGCAGATCCGCCGCCAGCTCATCTACGCGCTCCGGAGCGATGCGAATACCAAACCGTCGGTTTTCGGCATTTGGCGCGACCCTGCCGAACAGGTCCATTGAGACGATCCCTTGCCCGGTCGGATTGCCGTAGTCGGAATAGACGCCAGCGATTGCCAGAGTGTGATCGGCGTTGAGCGCAATCGAATCCCCGGGCCACAGATCAGCACGGCGGGCCAGCTGTTCGTTGATCAGGATGGCGCCGTCGGCCAGAACCTTGGTCCATACGTCCGGGACAGCGGCGACAAGGGGCCAGTTGTCCCGGTAGGTCGCGTGATCGACCACTCCGTACAGAAACAGCGGGCCTGTTGGATGATCCAGCTCCACATTCCGTATCGGCAGGACTGCGTCAACGCGCGGGGTCAGCCATGTCTCGATCTCGAGACCTTGATCCGAGTCCTTTGCCGTGATGTACAGCTCGGCCATCAGGCGCTGGTCCAGCCAACCGACGAAGGTAAGCCGGAAGCTGGACACCATGGTTCCGACACCGATATTGGCGGCCAGGGCCAGCAGCAGAGCCATCAGCGCAAGCGAAAGGCCCGGCAGCTGGGCCTGCATGTCGGCCAGCACCCACTGCCGCACCGGGTCACGGACGCGCCCCGCGCACAGGTGCAATACGCTGCACAGAACCAGAGGCAGCAAAAGGGCGCTGCCGGTCAGAATGCCTGCCATCAGAGCGAAACCAGCGACCAATCCGTCAAAAAGAAGAAAGATCACGACCCCGCCAAGAGCGAGCCCAACACCCGCCAGTCCGGTCACGACGGCTCGTGTGCTGCGGCCACGCCATGCCTGCAAGCCTGGGCCGGACAATACCGGCATTCGGCCCAGACGCCACAGGGCGTATCCGCTGGCTGCCAGGGTTCCTGTGATGGACATACCCAGCCCGGCCAGCACCCAACCGACCCTCAGTTGCAACTGACCATCCACCGGTGCACCATAGAGCCCGCGCAGGGTTGCGGCGACATCGGGTAACAACGCTCCGGCCAGGAAAAAACCCAGCAGCAGGCCCATGGATCCACCGATCAAAGCCAGACCTAAAAGTTCGGCCAGAATGATGCGGGAAAGCGTACCCATCGGGACACCCATCGCGCGCAGACTGCGGACCATTCCACGGCGCTGCGCAAAGGCCAGCCCAACCGTTCCGTGCACGATGAACAGCCCTACGGCGAAGGACAGCAGGCCGAACGCGGAAAGGTTAAGGTGGAAGCTGTCGGTCAGGCGTGTAGTGTCGACGCTGTTGGAAGGGGGCTGACGGTTCAGCTCCGGCGCAACCTGGGACAGGGGCGCAATGCCGTGAGGCTGATCGGGCAGGATGGCAAGTCGCGAAATCTCACCCGGTTTGTTCAACAGTGTCTCAGCCACGCCGATATCGGTCAGAACCACATTGGGGGGAAGCGCAGTGCTGGCGATCGCCGGTGGAAGATCGGGCTGATCCTGCAGCATTGGCACCAAGTCTGGTGGCGCCAGCAGTCGGCCGGGCGCGGTCAGCATGGTCGCCGGGTCGGGTGGGGCCTCTTCCTGTTCCAGTTGCGTTACCGCCGGAAGCGGCGGGTAGGAGACAAGGTCCACTCCGGTCAAAAGAACCGATCGGTCCCCAACCCTGTACCGACCTTCCAGAACGGCTGCGACCTGCCATCCGGCGCGACGCAGATTTACGTATGTTTCCAAAGGAATGTGGCCGGATGGATGCCGCAGCATCTCCATCTGCCCAAGCGCCAATTGTTGGTTGGCACGCGCATAGCTGGCACGGGCTTCGGCGTTGATGGCCTGGACCGCCGACCAAAGGCCTGTCGCAAGCGCGATTCCGATCAGCAGCGTGGCCAGTTGGATACGGTGCCAACGCCAATGCGACCAGAGGGCCTGGATCACGGTGCGAGTCATACGATCCGCCCGTTTGCAAGGTGCGCCGTTCGATCAAGCCGGGCCGCAATCACGTGCGAATGCGTGACCAACAGCAGGGCTGCCCCGGTATCCGCAACCAAGGACAGCATCAGGTCCAGAACCGCCGCGCTTGCAGTCTCGTCCAGGTTTCCCGTCGGCTCGTCCGCCAGCAGCAGCTTGGGCCGGACGGCAAGGGCCCGGCCAATCGCGACCCGCTGTTGCTGGCCGCCCGACAGATGTTCGGGATAGCGTTGGGTCAAATCGGCGAGACCGAGCGTCGCGGTCAGATGCGCGAGCCACTCGGGGTCAACGCGATTTGCCAGCCGGGCATGAAATGACAGGTTCTGCGCAACCGTCAGCGACGGGATCAGATTGAATTGCTGGAACACCAGGGACACGTCTTCGCGCCTTAGCAATGCGCGGCCGCGATCGTCCAGTCGCGACAACGCCGTGCCATCCAGAACGATCTCACCGCTGTCAAAACTGTCCAGCGCGCCGGCAAGGTTCAGCAACGTGCTTTTGCCGCTGCCACTTTCGCCGGTGATGGCAAGCGTCTGACCGCGTTCCAGCGACAACGATACGTCGTTCAGGACAGGCCGCCCGCGCGGGTAGGTTTTGTGGATATTCTGTATTTCCAACAACATGATCAGTCTCACCTAGTGCGCTCTACAATGTGCGGCGCGCCGATCCGCTGTCCAGCCTTCAAAAAGTTTCGGTTCTTTTCGTCGCACGACTGCCCGCTGTCCGGCCTTGTGCCTTGAGGGCAGAGCCGCCATTGTGCAGTTTCAGTTTCCGGGCCGATGCAGGGTATTACCATGACATTGTCGCAGCAGATCCTTTGGGGCAGCTTCTATCTGGGGCTGTGTTTCCTGATCGAGATCGGGCTGCTCACATGGTGCACCATCATGGTGCGCAAGGTGATCGACAGATGGGAAGGGCAGGGAACCTTTCTGCCGACGGCAGGCCCGATCGCCTTGGCGCTGGCCGTCATCGTGGCGACGCATACGATTCAGGTGTGGATCTGGGCGATCGTCTGGGTGATGGGAGATGTCCTGCCGGACTGGAACTCGGCCTTGTATTTCTCGCTCGTGACCTTCACGACGCTGGGCTATGGCGACATTGTATTGGGCGAGGGCTTGCGGATTTTCGGGGCCTTCGCCTCGGTCACCGGATTGTTGGCCTTCGGTCTTTCCACGGCATTCATGGTCGCGCTGATGACGCGCGTATTCCAGGAACGGTTCCTGACCTAGAGGATCGGCGAGAACAGCCGCGCCAAAGGCGCGCCATAGCGGATATGCGGCGGTTGCTGGGCGAGGCTTCTGGACATTTCGTAGCTGGCTTCGAAATCGGTCTTCAGCATGTCCTCGGCGGCAGCGGCTGCCCGGCTGTCGAAGAACAGCGCCATCGCTTCGAAATTCAGACGGAACGAGCGGTTGTCCAGGTTGGTGGTGCCAACTGCGGCCAACGTGTCGTCCACCAGAATTACCTTTTGGTGCATGAACCCTTCGGTGTAGCGGAATACACGCACGCCGGAATCCCGGATTTCATCGAAATAGGCAAAGGCGGCCAACCAGGGCAGGCGGTGGTCAATCATGTCCGGCACCAGAATGCGGACATCGACGCCGCGCAGCGCGGCATGTTCCAGTGCCGTCATCACGTCGATATCCGGCACGAAATAGGGTGATGCGATCCACAGCCGCTCCTGTGCCGCAGCGATCGTGGAAAAGAACATCAACGACCCCGTTTCAGTCGCGTCGCCCGGTCCGGTGGCGACCAGCAGCGCGTTCATGTCCTGATCGGATTCCGATCCGGCCCAGTCCAGCACGTCAATCAGGTCTTCTCCGCGGGCCCAGTGCCAGTCCTCGGTGAAAATCAGCTGCAACTGACGAACGATATGGCCGGTCATCTTGATGTGGGTGTCCCGCCAGCGGCCAAAATACGGATCCTGCCCCAGGTATTCGACGCCCACATTGTGCCCGCCGATGAACCCGGTTTCGCCGTCGATGATCACGGTCTTGCGGTGGTTGCGGTAATTCAGCTGAAACCGGAACTTCGGCCCGCGCTGGTCCCGTGGATCAGCGACATCCACACCGGCCGAGCGCAGCTCCTCCAGGTATGAGGACGGCAGGCCATAGCTGCCCACCGCGTCAGTCATGAACCGGACGCTGACCCCGCGTTTGGCCGCATCGATCAGCCTGTCTTGCAGCTCCAGCCCCAGCGCGTCATCGCGCACGATGTAGAACTGAATGAGGACATAGTTCTTGGCCGCATCGATCGCGCGGAAGATGGATTGGAACGTCGCCTCTCCGTCGATCAATAGTTCGGCCCCGTTGCCGCGGGACAGGGGCAGGTGAGCCAGCGCCTCAAACGGGCGCGGATTGACGGTCAGCGTCGCGGGATCGGGTTTTGAGTGATCGGCAAAGCTGCGGATCCCTTCGACCACGCGCTCGCTTTCCTTGCGGGCGATCCGATACCCTTTGAACCGGTGATGTCCCAAGAACAGGTATAGCGGCACCGCCAGAAACGGTGCCGAAAGCAGAAACACCACCCATCCCACGGCGCCCTGCGGGGTGCGCGCCGTCTGAGCGGCCCGTACTGCAAAAAAAACCGCGACACAGTAGATGGCAAAGACGGACAGCGAGGCGATGAATGTCCACATGTGTGTGCCGACCTTTCCGCGCTTTAGTTCGAGCCGGTGAAAACCCGGGACCAGTCTTTGGCCATATCCACGATAACCCAGCCCATTTCTGGGCCTTTGTCCAGCCCGTCGACAAGCCGCCCGATGTGGCTGTCGCGATCATAGGCCCATTCCCGTTCGGCATCTGTGTGGTGGATCAGAACGCCCATCCGCGGCCCGTCGCCAGCGGTAGTCCATTCCAGCATGGCAAAATCACCGTCCGAGTTCCCGACCGCCAGGATCGGTCGTTTCCCGATCGTACGCTCGATGTTGATCGGCTTGCCCTCCTTGTCGTCGATGAACGCCAGCGCTGGCGCCTTCATGATCGTGGGCGTGCGTTCGACAAGTTCGTAGGTGCTGTCCGCGTAGGTTCCCAAGATCTGGTTGGGCGGTATCCCATAGGCGTCCTCGGCGAACACGCGCATGAAATGCAGGCCTCCGCCCGACACTATGTAGGTCGTGAACCCCTCGTCGCGCAGATACCGGAGCAGTTCGACCATGGGCTGATACGTCATCTGGTCGTAGGCCAGCCCCGTATCGGGATGGCGTTCCGTCTGAAGCCATTCTGCAACGGAAGCCTGGAAGGCATCGACGCTGAGCCCCGAATGCGTGGCGCTGACGACTTCGATCAAGGCATCCTCACCGCCCTTCAGCACGGTTTCGGCGTCGCCCTTGGCCGCGGCCTCCAAGGTCGGCGTAGTCAGGACCGAGGGATCGTCCTGCGCCATCTCGGCCAACTCATCCATGGCGTAGATGAACTGGAAATAGACCGGCTGCTCGGCCCAGAGCGTTCCGTCATTGTCAAACACCGCCACCCTGTCTGCGGGGGTGACATAGTCGTCCGAGTTCGGCGTCGTCACCGTATCGACAAAGGCGATGATCCGTTCCTTGGCCGGACTGTCGGTCCAACTGGGCAGAGGGTCCGCCGCAAGGCCCGCAGGCAACGCGAAAACGGCGGCTGAGAAGATCAGGCGGAACATGAAATATCCTTTCGCATCAAAGAAATGAGGGTCGCCGATCAAGCCGGCGACCCTCGAGAGTAGAACCGACCTTTATCAGTTGTTGGTCGGCGTCAGCATCTTTTCCATCACCTGATCCAGGCTGAAGCTCGCCGCCTTCTGGCGCGGCGGGAACTCCTGGAAGGTTGCGAGGAAATTCGCCACGTATTGCTGCGCGGGCACCAAGAAATACACGCGGTCGATCATCCAGTCATAGTAGGTGTTGGACGTGCGATATCCGCGTTCATAGGGATCGCGGCGCAGGTTCACGATGATCGGAACGCGCAGTTCGGTCCATGGCTCCATCCAGGCGCGCAGGGTGGCCCAAGCCTTCTGCTCCAGGAAGATCAGCTTCCAGTCTCCGAAGCGCAGCGCCGTCATGTCGCCGTCATCCGAAAAATAGAAGATCTCCTTGCGCGGGCTTTCTGTGGTTTCACCCGTCAAGAGTGGCAGGATGTTGTAGCCGTCCAGATGCACCTTGTAGTCGCGACCCATCCCCGAGGACGAATAGCCTGCCTTCAGCTTGTCCTTGATCTCGGGGTCTCCGGCCGCCGCCAGATAGGTCGGGAGCCAGTCCATGTGATGCACGATCTCGTTGGTGACCGATCCAGGTTCGATCTTGCCGGGCCAACGCACCATCGAGGGCACGCGCCAGCCGCCTTCCCAGTTGGTGTTCTTTTCGCCCCAGAACGGCGTGGACGCAGCATCGGGCCACGTATTGTAGTGCGGTCCGTTGTCTGTCGAGTAATGAACGATCGTGTTGTCGGCGATGCCCAACTCGTCCAGCAGATCGAGCAACTGGCCTACATGCATGTCATGTTCGATCATGCCGGCCGAGTATTCGTCCATCACACGACCGGTCATGTCATTGGCCTGCTGGCGCATCTCGTCTTTGACATGAGTGCGGAAGTGCATGCGCGTTCCGTTCCACCAGACATAGAAGGGCTGGCCTTGCTCGTGGGCCCGCTTGATGAAGTCGATCGCCGCAGCCACCGTTTCCTCATCCACGGTCTCCATCCGCTTCTTGGTCAGCGGTCCGGTATCTTCGATGGTTCCGTCGGCCTTGGACTTGATGACGCCACGGGGACCAAAGGCTTCGCGGAAAGTCCGGCCATCGGGCAAAACGGTATCACCCGGATAGTCTTCGTTCTCAGGCTCCTCTTCCGCGTTCAGGTGATAGAGATTTCCGAAAAACTCGTCAAATCCGTGGTTTGTCGGAAGATGTTCATCTTTGTCTCCCAGGTGGTTCTTGCCGAATTGACCGGTGGCATAGCCGTGGTCCTTCAACAACCCAGCAATGGTCGGATCTTCGACCTGCATACCAAGATCGGCACCTGGCAGGCCAACCTTCGACAGCCCTGTGCGGAACACTGACTGACCCATGATGTAAGACGACCGCCCTGCGGTACAGGACTGCTCACCATAATAGTCGGTGAAGATCATACCTTCATTCGCGACCCGGTCGATATTGGGCGTACGGTATCCCATCATGCCTTTGGTATAGGCCGAGATGTTCGACTGACCGATGTCGTCGCCCCAGATGACCAGAATGTTGGGTTTCTGATCTTGCGCCCAGGCCGGCGCGGCCAGCGCGACAGAAACCGTAGCAACTGCCAATCGTCGCAGTCCTCTGCGCCATAGATGCGTTAAATTTCCCTGTGATGACATCTTTTTCTCCTTATGTGGTCAGGCAAAAACGGCCTTGCAGGAAAGTCAAAAAGGGGAAAATGCGTCCCCCGATCCGTCAATCATTCAACACGCCCTTCGCAGGTCAGGCGGTTCGGCAAAAAGGGGGAATCAAGACAAGCCCCTCTAGGCAATTGATAACTATCACAAAGACCAATCTAAAAATACTTATGTTTGAAGATAGCGCCCTGGGATTTGGCTCAGATTGGGTTGACGTGAGGTAAGTAATTGGCAGCCGCGTCAGGGATTGAGCTGAGGCAAAGCGGATTGAGAGTGGCCTAGGGGGCGGGCGATACGGTCAAGGCAATCTCGGACCTTGCTCCAGTTTTCCGCTTGCTGATCGCCGCCGCCATATCTGGACGCGCCGATTTCGGCCAGAGAAGCCTCGAATTCAGCAGTGTCTGGCGGGTCGGCCAGTCGCCGTTTCCAGACTTCCAACTTTTGATAAACACGGGCCAAGTCTTGTTGGCGCACAGCCTGCTTGAGTTCCGAAAAGGCATGCGCTGCCGAGGCCAGCCTGCGTTGCCTGGCCGCTGCCCAGCGTGCCAAAAGAACCGGATGTAGTTTCCGAAAAACAAACCATAATATCACGACCCCAATGTAGAAATAGCCGACCAGCTGCAGAACGGTTTCCCGGTCCGGAGGCTGCCAAGGCGGCGGCGCAAGAACGAGGTCGACGGAATCGGCGCGCGCAGTTTCAACCTTGTTGGTCTTGAGGTTGAACCAATCGATCTCGACAGCCGGCAATTGGGTCTGTCCGCCGTCCTGAGCCACATAGGTCACGCGGTCGGTTCGTTGGCCGGACAAAACGCCCCGGTCTTCGGTTTCCGTCAATCGGGGCTCATTGGGATAGGCTCGCAACAATGGGTCCTCGATCTCGGGCAACAAAGGCGGGATCATGATCGGGGTCGTTCCGGTGATCTTTGCCGTCAGGGTGCGGGTCAGTGCGTCTCCGGTTTGAAGGCTGGTATCGCCCTCAATCTCCTGCGACAGTTCGAACCCGTCAGCGATTATCAGGGGATCCAATCCTCGGGCTGCGTCAGGAATCCCGACTGTCAGGCGAACGGCAGGCAGGGGAACCGAGACCTGAACGGGATCGTTGGTTTCGGGATCGGCAAATGTCACCTGCACCCCGGCCGCCGCAAATTCATACGCACCGGGGGCCAACGGATACAGACGATAGCTGCGCTGAACTCCGGACCATGTTTGGCCTTCGACGCTCTCGCTGACCGGCCCCGAAGCGCGATCGGGCAGGCGTACCAGAAGGTTTTCCTGTTCAAGCGATGGAAAGACCGGCGGATTTGGCATGTAGGTCGGCACCAGCACCTTCAGGCGAACGATGGCGGGCTGGCCGACGATTGTCGGATCCGGCGGCACTTCGATCGTGACGCGGGGCTGGATGTCTGGTGCTTGCGCCGAAGCCTGGGCGGGCCACAGAAACAGCATCAAGAGCGCGATATACCTCATTGGGAACGCTCCTGATTTTCAAGAACAAACCGGCTGCGCAGGAAATCCTGCATGTCTGTGTCGATGGCACTGATCCACTGGTCGGCCGACAGGCGCGCGGCGTCCCCGGTCTCGGCCTGTTGCGTGGTGTCCGCGCCCAGGCCGGCTTCGTTGTCGAACACCACATCATCAGCGCCGATGCCCGCTTCCTCGCCGGTATCGGATTGCTCGCGGGTGGATTCGACCTCGGCCAGAATGGCCTGGGCGACGGTCAGGTTGTACGCGGCCTCCGGCCAATCCGGGCGGCGCTCCAGCGCGGTTTCAAAGGCTGCGATGGCCGGACGATACTCTCGATTTCGGATGCGGGCCATGCCTTCGGCAAACGCCGCTTCGGGCGTGGACAGCTGTGCAAAGGTCTCGGAGGCTTCGGCATATTGCCCGGCTTTCAACTGGGCGTAGCCTCGGTGATACGGATCTTGAAACAGCGTGCTGGCGGCGGCGTAGTCTTTGCGGTTCATGGCGATCTGGCCCTGCTGGTCCGGGGTCAGGAACCAGTCGCGCCAACCGTCTGCGCGCGCGCCGGTCGGTGGCAGAAACAGCAATGCCACAAACCCCCAGCGAATGACCCAGCCACGTCGGAACCACAGCAGCGCGATCAAGGCGACGGGCCAGGCCAGGATCCAGGCGCGGTCCTGCCAGTCGACGCGGTCATCCTCGCCCAAGGCCGCGGAAAAACTGCGGGTGATCGCGCGGTTCAGCCGGGAGATGTCACGGTCGTCGCCCGAGAAGGGAACGATCGTGGCGCTGCGCAGGCCGGCCAGTTGCGGGATCTGGCGGCCATTCGGAAGCATGGTCAGAAAAAACAACGGTGTATCAGACTGTCCCAATGCGGAAACCTGTTGCGGATCGATATCGTCTAGCACAAAGAGAACCGCACCCGTGCCCATCTGATCGCCCAGAATGTCCTGCGCCAGCGTCAGCGCGTCACCGGCTGCATCGCCCGCCACCGGCATGACCGCCGGGGTCAACCCTTCGAGCAAGGGGCGCAGGATGTTGGCGTCTTCGGTCAGCGGCGCGACCCGGTGCGCCGTTCCGGCATAGGCGATCAGGGCGGTGGGCGCACCTGCGCGGGTGTTGATCAGATCGGTGATCTTCAACTTGGCACGGTCCAGACGTGACGGCGCGAGGTCTGCCTCCTCCATGCTGTCTGTGACCTTGAGCGCGATCACCAGCGGCGCGGTGTCCGCGATCAGAGGGTTCGGCGCCCGTGACCATGTCGGCCCTGCCACGGCAAGGGTCAGAAGGCTAGCGGCGAGCGCGGCGAGGTCCAGCGGACCGACCCGCCGTTGATCTTCGGCCCCCAGACGCAGTGCCTGCGCGAGGTGGGGTGCAATGCCCGCAGGCAGGTCCGAATTGCCCGATCTGCGCGGCCGGGTCAGCCACCAGACAGCGGCTATAGGCAGCAACAGCAACAGCCAATAGGGGCGCAGGAAATGGAACTGGGCCAGAGCGTCAATCATGCCACGCGCCTCCGACCCTGTGAAAGGCGAAAGCCCAGGGTGCTGGCGAGGATGAGGAGCAGCGCCGCCGCCAGTGGATAATGCGCAAGGCTGACCCTCGGGCGGTAGCTTTGGGTTTCCACCACACGGGGGTTCTGGGCGTCGATCTGTCGGTAGACCTCGGTCAGGGCGGCCTCATCATCGGCAAAGAAATACTGGCCTTGGGTTTTGCTGGCGATGTCCTTGAGCGCATCCAGATCGACCCGGTCTTCGCCCGTGGCATTCGGGTCGCCGACGCCAATCGTGTAGATCACGACCCCCTTGTCCGCCGCAATCGACGCGGCATTGACCGGCGTCATGCGGCTTGAGGTGTCGGCACCGTCCGACAGCACGATCATCAGACGTTGGTCTACCTCGCTCGACTCGAAGGTGCGGATGCCCAGCCCGATCGCATCGCCCAGCGCCGTGTTCGGACCCGCCATGCCGACGGCAGTCTGGTCCAGAAAGCCGTTGAGGCTTTGCAAATCCTCGGTGAACGGGGCCTGAACGAAAGCGCGGGTGCCGAAGATGATCAGCGCCATCCGGTCACCGTCCCGCGCGGCGATGAAGGCGCGCAGAACGTCCTTGACGGCCTCCAGTCGCTGCTTGGGTGTGCCGTCTGCGGCCTTGAAATCGCGCTGGTCCATCGAGCCCGAGATGTCCACGGCCAGCACCACGTCGCGGGCGGATTTCTCGATGACGATCGGGTCGCCCAACCGTTCGGGCCGGGCCATTGCCAGAACCAGAAGCACCCAGATCAGGATCGCCAGACCGGTTTGCATGCGCGTCCGTCTCAGGGTTACCGAGCCGGATTCCGGCTCGGCCCCGGCCGCTTGGGCGACGTGGCGAAAGAACGGGATGCGAATGGCATCGACCCGTTGCCTGTGCGGCGGAGCAAGGAAATAGACCAGTGCCGGCAGTGGCAGCAGAAGAAACACCCAAGGCGCGGCGAAACTGAACATCAGACCGCCCCCTTGGACCGATGCGACTTGATCCATTGCCGCGCCAGTTCGGCGGCATCCGGGTCGGTGCCCCCCTTGCGGTATGGGGCGGCCGCCAGATTGCCGAGGGCCGAGGCGGAAAACCCGGACAGGTCAGCGGTTT
>NZ_JBXWSK010000053.1:0-24090 GCF_059613385.1 Ruegeria sp. BHSA162 | reverse complement strand
CCCTTGTCCTGTTGAAAAAACCTCGTTTGCCACAGGCTTCAGCGGGCCACGCAGCCAGTCGTTGACGGGAATTCCGAACCCTTGTTTTGGGCGATCATACAAGGCCTTTGGTACGCGCTTGTCCACGAGGCGCCTTAGGGCCACCTTGCCCTGTTTGCCGTCGAAACGCAGGGATCGGGGCGCCTGCCAAGCGGCGGCGACGACGCGGTCATCCAACAAGGGCGCACGCGCCTCAAGACCGACGGCCATCGATGCTCGGTCGACTTTCACAAGAATGCCTTCGGGCAAATACAGGCAGGAATCCAGCAGCAGCATCGTGTCGATTTCATCAAGGCCGTTGGGCAATCCGAGTGTTTGATAAACCCCGCCGTCATTCACGTCCTTCAGCGCTGCGGACGGGTCCCAAAGACTGAACAGGGTATTGTATCGGCTTCTGAAATCAGGCTGCGCGATGACCGAGGCGACTTTGGAGATCCTGTCGGCTGTGATCTGGTCGCGCATGGTGTCTGAAACGAATTTACGCAGGATCGGCGCAACGGCTGCACGCAGGGCATCAGGGGATGCTGCCAAGACTGACGCAGCCGGCCTTGGAAGTTTTCGGCCCAGGCGTTCCATCGCCATCATTCGGGCGTAGCGTTCGTACCCGCCAAAGGATTCGTCGCCGCCATCACCCGACAGGACGACGGTCAGCTGATCGCGGGCCAGTTTGGACACCAGCAGGGTTGGAACACCGGACGGGTCGGCAAAAGGTTCGTCATAGACGTGTGGTAGGTCATCGAGCAATTCGAACGCCATGGAGGGTGTCGCAGTGACCTCGTGATGGTCCGTGCCCAGATGTGCAGCGATTGCGGCGGCATGGTCTGCTTCGTTCAGCCCTTCTTCCTGGAAACGGACTGTAAAGCTGGTGACCTTGCCGTTGGTTTGTTCCTGCATCATGGCAGTGATCAGGGTCGAGTCTATCCCCCCGGACAGGAAGGACCCCACCGAGACGTCCGCGACCATGCGCTCCTGCACGGCGCGTTGCAATTCCTCTTCAATACGAGCCAGCGCCCGGTCTTCGTCTTGGATTGGTGCGGCAAGTCCCTGTTTCGCGCAGTCGCGAAGGTCCCAGAACGTCCGGATGGCATCTACCAGGTCCTGAGCCGTCCCGGGCGGTTGGTCCAAGCGGACTTCGACCATTGATCCGGCGGGCAACTTCATAACTTCGCGATAGATCGAGAGTGGTGCCGGCACATATCCATAGCGGGCGTACTGCGCCTGAGCACGCCGGTCGGCTTCCGGTGAGCCAAATGCGGGGTTCGCGCGCAGCGCCTTGAGTTCGGAACCAAACAAAAGCTGGCCGGATTTGAGGCCTAGATACAGGGGTTTCTTGCCCAACCGATCGCGTGCAAAAACCACCCGGTTCAGCTTGCGATCCAAGACCGCGAAGGCGAACATGCCGTGCGCCTGTTCCAATGTCTTGCGGATGCCCCAGAGGTCCATAGCCGCCAATAGCACCTCGGTATCTGATGTGCCGCGAAACGTGACGCCCTTGTCCAGCAACGTTTGCCGCAGGGCCAGAAAGCCGTAGATTTCCCCATTGTAGACGATGGTGAACCGGCCGCTGGGCGAGGTCATTGGCTGCGCCCCGGTCTCCGACAGGTCGACGATCGAAAGGCGGCGATGGCCCAGAGCTACACCGGCGTCTGGATCGACAAACAATCCGTCGGCATCGGGACCCCGGTGCTGAATAGCGTCGCACATGGCCTGCAGCGTGGTGCGGCCCGAGTCGGCGCCCATGGGCTGAAAAGTCAGAAATCCGGCGATACCGCACATGGGTCAGGTCCTTTATTCGACTTGAGGCGCTGTGGGTGGCGCCGGGTTGGCAGCTTGGTTCAGGGCCTGATCATAGGCGCGGGCAATCGCGTCGAGGGAGTAGTGTGTGGCGATGCGGTCGCGGGCAGCATTGCTATGGGCCTTGTAGGTTTCGGGCGGCCAGTTGGCAGCTTGGACCAGTGCCTCTGCCAATGCCTGCGGATCACGTGGCGGCACGACATAGCCGCACGAGTCCACCACTCTGGCGCTGTCGCCGACATGAGTCGTCACGACCGGGCGGCCGTGGCTCATGGCTTCGGCGATCACATTCGGAAAGCCTTCGGTGCGCGAGGCCAAAACCAGCAGGTCAATGCTCGAGTAGAACTCGGACATATCGTGCAGGTCGCCGCACAATGTCACGCTGTCTTCGGGCAGATCGTTGTCGGCCAGCATCGCGAGGATCTCAGGGTTCTCCAGCGTTACGCCGTCTCCGGCCAGACGGGCATGCAGGTCCGGGACGGACTGGCGCGCAATCGAGAAGGCGCGGAAGAAAGTTTCGAAGTCTTTCTGCGGGTGAAACCTTGCCGCCACTCCAAGCACGCGGGCAGGTCCCGGCCGCGCCGTTGGATCGGGCGGAAGGATAAACCCGTTTGGAATCACCGTGGAATGGTCCCCGGCAAAGCCGTATTTCTCGTGCTGAGTTTGAGCGCGGGTCGAGTTGTAGAGGATCCCCTGACAGAACCGGGAAAGCACCTTCGACAGAGCCACCGCAGCGCGGGTGCTGCGGGTGAAGGCAGCCGGGTCGTCCAGCGCTTGCCGCACGGTCCAAACGACGGGAACGCGCCGCCCGGCAAGTTTGCCGGCAATCAGGCCCAGGACCATCGCATGGTACATCCAGCACAGAACCACATCCGGCTGATGGGTCCGGATCAAACGTCGGATCTGCCAAACCGCGCGAAACAGGGCCAACGGCGATCTGGCACGCAGCGAAACGTATTCGACCTTGTCATTCGCCGCCATTGCGCGGCAGCGGTCCGAAACCTCGGTCAGGGCGACGACGCAGGCCCGTTCGCCGGAATGGGCCAAAAGTCGGGCCAACATGGCTTGTGCGCCACCTTGGCCTGAGAAATCAGTGGTGACATGCAAGATCATCGGGTCACCCTCCGCAGCTCACCGGTGGGTGTTCGACTCAAGCTGTATATTGATCGGCCACACATCACCAGTTCGCGCTCAGCCCTGCGCCATGTGGCGGGCCGTCGCCTTTTGGCCCACATCAACAATGGCCTTTGCCAGACGAGCGACGTTCTCGGTGGACCAGGCTGGGTCGACCAGGAAGGCAAGGCTGGTTTCGCCCAGCTCGCGCGCCACGGGCAACGGTTCCTTGGGTCCCAGGCCTCGGCTGGTGAAGGTTTTCTCGAGATAAATCTCAGAGCAGCTGCCGGAAAAGGCGGGAAAGCCGGCCTCGGCGATCTCGGCGATGATGCGGTCCCGGCTCCAGCCGGGCGCAAGTGTTTCCGGCCGCACAAATGCGTAGAAGCGGTAAAATGCGTGGGTAACGCCGTCAGGTGGCATTGGCACGCGAAAGGCCGGGCAGGCCGCAAGGGCCTTGTGCAGGATATCCGCATTTGCCGTCCGGTGCGCGCGCCATGCGTCCAGGCGTTTCAGCTGTATTCGACCAAGTGCCGCCGAAGGGCCGTTCATCCGCAGATTGGTGCCGGGTCCCGAGTCGTGCAGCCAGCGAAAGCCGGGCGGGTGTTCGGTGTTGAACACGGTGTTATAACCTTTGCCGTGATCCTTGTAGCTCCAGATGCGGCTCCAGAGATCAGAGTCGTCGGTCAGCAGCAGTCCGCCTTCGCCGCCTGTGGTCATGATCTTGTCCTGGCAGAAGGAAAACGAGCCCAAGGTCCCGATGGTTCCGACATGGCGGTCGCCAATCATCGCACCGTGGGCCTGGGCGCAGTCTTCGATGACCCAAAGGTCGTGGGCGCGGGCCAGATCCATGATGCCGTCCATGTCACAGGGCCAACCACCCAGATGCACGGGTATGATCCCCCGGGTGCGCGGCGTGATCGCCGGGGCGATGGTTTCGGGCGTGATATTCTGGGTGTCGGGATCGACATCGACAAAGACCGGAACTCCGCCCGCCAGCATCACCGAGCTGGCCGAGGCGATGAAGCTGCGCGGCGTTACAATGACCTCATCACCTGGTTGCAGGCCTAGCCCGAGCATCGCGGCGTCCAGCGTTACTGTCCCGTTGGCCATGGCGATCGCGTGTTTGGCTCCGGTATATGCGCAGTATTCGGCCTCGAATGCGCGAACATCTGGGCCGGTCCAGGCGTTGACTTTGCCAGAGGCCAGAACTTGCGCTACGGCGTCGATCTGTTCCTGATCATAGATGGGCCACATCTGCATTTCGCACCTCCTGTCAAATCACCGATCGGACCAGAACAAAGCCTTCAGCCGCCGACCGGTGCACCGTCGCGCCGCGCAGGGTGGCCAGTGCGCGCAGGCTGTCGACCGATCGTTCGTGCGGCGCCTGTTTGACCTGGCTTTCGAACTTGCCGAACGCCTCCAGCTTCCGCTCGATCGTGTCCGAGATGTCGACAAACACGTTTGGCACGAAGGCCGGGGTCAGATAGGGGGCGTTCCAATTTGTTTCGGAAAGGGTTTCGTAGGCCAGAATATTGGCCGGATAGTCATGTTGATGCGGGCGGCTTGCCACCAGCGTGGACAGAAAACTCAGCTGGTGATCCATATGGATGTCGCCTGGATGCGGAGCCAGGATCAGGCTGGGGGCGATGTCGCGGACCAGCTTTCCCAGCGCGCCGTTCAGGTCCGAATGGGCATGTTCTGACAACTCCGCCGCATTGAAGTCCATCCAATGTGTTTCGGTGACGCCCAGCAGATGATGCGCATTGAGTGCCTCGCGCCGTGTGGTTGCGACCTGTTCATCGGTAAACTTCGGGGGTTTGCCACGAGTGACGACAACCACATGCACTTCGCGCCCAGCATCGGCCATGCGGGCCATCGTGCCGCCGGCGCCCAGAACCTCATCATCGGGATGCGGAGCGACGATCAGCGCGGGGCCGGCGTGGCCAGTGGTCAGGTCGGAAGCGATCATGGATGTGTCCTCAGTTTCGCGTGAAGGGCAGGGGGGGTATCGGCCCCTGACCATTCAGTTATGTCCAAACAGCGCCCGTCGCCGCAGGCCACCGTAAAGCCGCCGTTGCCGATGGCCTGGATCTGGCCGGGCAGGCCGATGAAGTAGCCCTCCGGCTCGGTATATCTGACCCCCGTCAGAACCAGTTTCACGCCATCGGGGCTATAGGTGTAGGCGCCGGGGTAGGGCGGACCCGAGGCACGGATCAGGCGGTGGATGTCCGCAGCAGGATTGGTCCAGTCAATCAGGCCGTCCTCGGGGCGGCGGCGGGCGCACAGGCTGATTCCGTCGGTGCGTTGTGGTTCGGCCGGGATGTCGCCATTGGAGATCTGGTTCAACAGAGGCGGCAGCAGTCCTGAGACGGCACGCAAAGCCCGATTGTACAACTCGCGTGCAGTGACGGTTTCGGGATCGACCGCATAGATGGCCTGAGCGGCAATAGGGCCGTCATCGGCACCTTCGCCCAACCAGAAAAGCGAGGACCCGACGTTTCGTTCCTGCAACAGGATCGTCCAGGGGATGACACCGCGCCCCCGCAAGCGGGGCAGGGCCGATGGGTGAAATCCGATGCAGCCAATCCGCGCCAACGCCCGGAACTCGGGGCCGCAGATCTGTGACCAACCGAGCACAAGGATCAGGTCGGGTTTGACCTTGGCAATCTGTTCGAGAGTCGCGGGGTCGTTGGTTTTCTCGATATGCAGAACCGGGACACCATACTTTTCGGCCGCCGGTGACAGGTCGACGAAATCCGAATGCCGTGCAGACAGGCGCGGCGACAAGGTTACCAGAAGGGCCGGCACATGCCCGGCACCGCACATCGACATCAGGGCTGCAAGCGTAGTCTCGACGGCGCCGACAAGTACGATATTCACGCGTTCATCTCCTGCATGTCCTGGGCCAGCGGGCCATTCGAGTCCATCCATTTCCGGGCCGCCTCGATCCGGTCGTCGCGGCGGGGTTCGTTGTGCAGGGCCGCACCGACTGTTTCGCCCAGAATCTGCAGGTCCAGCGCCAGTGACCGATGCGCCACATACCATAGATCAAGGCTCAGTTTTTCACTGTTGCTGAGGTTGGTGTTGCCGCTGACCTGCGCCCACCCGGTCAACCCCGGCCGAACGGAACATCGGTATTGTCCGGCGGGTCCGAAGTCTTCGATCGTTTCAGGCAGCAAGGGGCGAGGCCCAACCAGGGCCATTTTGTTTTGCAGGATCAGAAGGAGTTGCGGGATCTCGTCGAGGCGCAGGCGTCGGATCATTGCCGTGGCGCGCGTCTGGCGATCCGCATCGGGGTGCAAAGATCCATCCACCGCGCGCGTCTCTTTCATGCTGCGCAGTTTGTAGAGTCGGAAATTGCGACCCTGTCGTCCGGCTCGGATCTGCGAAAACATCAATGGACGGCCGATGGACAAAAGCACCACGACACACGCAATGACAAAGAAGGGAAGCGCGAGCAGGCCCAGCAGCAGGCAGATCAGGATTTCAAGCAACCGGTTCACAAATCAAATCCAACTCGCAACACGCGGGGTCCCGCGACACACAAAAAATCAACCAATACAAAGGGACGCGACACGCCACCCGAGCAACCGCGACTGAAATACCGACAACCCGGGTCGACAAGCGGCGATGCAGCAAGATTGGTCGAAACGGATTCTGTTTGCAAGCCGTCGATGCCGCCGCGGGATGCAGGGGCTGAGAATGCAGGGTTGACCAGAAGAAGACGCTGATTTGCCCTCCGTGTTGCGTCAACGATTCGAGCCAATGCCTTGAACTGTTGCCAGTCAGGAAAAGCAGGAGCCAGAGCCGCGGTGTGATTGCCGCGAAACTAGGCGGGGTGTTCTGATCGGGTGTTTCGCGCAAAACACCCAGCCTTCGGGCTGCATTCACAGGGGGTTGCGAACGCGGCCGACGCGGTGGCCAAGGCGCTGACAGGTCAGTGTCGACAGGAAAGCCAGCGCCAAAGGCGACGCGCCATTGGCTTTGCTTGTCAGCCTGAGGCCAAGCGCCTATGATTTGCCGAGCGGGATCGTTTCTGTCCCGCCGATGACCGAAATTGCTTTTGACGACCGACTTGCGCTGTGGGTGCGGTTTGTGTTTTCGAGATTTGAGTATCGTGCCCGGCACCCACGCCCGGCTTGTTGGTGTTTAAGAGTTGGGAGGCAAGGTTTTGCGCAGCTTCTTTCGAGTAATTCTGGCGACGCTGTTGTTTGCGCTGGCCGCTCTGCCGGCCCTGGCCGAAAGCTATCGCCTGCTGCCGCAGGATCGCCTGTCGGTTCGTGCCATGCGTTGGGACCCATTGTCCGCAAGTTACATGATTTGGGATGGCGTGTCCGGCGAGTTCGCTCTGGCCGGTGACGGAACGCTGATGTTTCCGCTGGTAGGACAGGTTGAGGCGGCCGGGCTAACCACGCTGGAACTGTCGCAGATGTTGGAGCTTGAGCTCAGCAGCCAGACCGGCATGGCCGAGCCGCCCAAGGTCGCGCTTGAAGTGATCAGCCACCTTCCGGTCTTTGTTCTTGGAGACGTCAATTCGCCGGGCGCTTATGCCTACCATCCCGGGATGACCGCCCAGCAGGTTCTGGCCCTTGCAGGTGGTCCGATCCGTCCTCCGATCCAGTTTGGTGCAAACAATGATTTTCAGATCATGCGGATGGGCGGCGAAATGCGGCTGCTATCCACTCAGATCGATGAGTTGGAAGACGAGAGGCAGAGGCTGAAAGCTGACCTTGCGAGCCTGCAGGAAGAAGGGATTGAGACCGGCACCGACGCGGCGCCTGACGCTCCAGGAGGGCTCGAGGGTGAAATCCTCGAGGCGACGATGAACGCCCGCGAGGGTTTGGGTGAACGAATTCGGGATCTGCAGGAGATGCTCAAAGAGCAGATCTCGAGCCTGACCATCCAGTTGGAGCTTCGCAAAACCCAGATCGAGAATGTCAGCCGGGAGTTGGAAAACCTGAACCAGCTCAAGGAAAAGGGTCTGACCGTATCGAACCGGGTGACGACCATGACCAATCTTCTGAACGATCTGGAATCCAAGCGTCTGGATCAGGAGGTTGCGCTGATGCTGGCTCGTCAGGAGCTGAACCGCGCCGAGCGCGACGAGTTGGAACTGGATGACAAGGCGCGCTCGGATGCTCTGGTCCAGTTGAACGCGGTCGAACGCGAGTTGGCCTCGCTTCGGACGCGTCTTGATACCGCGGCAAGCCTGCATGGAGAACTGGCTGCCGCTGGTTTGCTCAGCGACGATGATATCGCCAGTGAAGTTGTAATTGACTACATCGTCACACGGGCGGGTGGCACGGCGCCACGCAAGATGGACGGGACCGAGGCGGTTCAGCCCGGGGATACCATAGAAGTCGTACGAAGAACCATTGTCACGTCGAATTGAGTGTTCCGGCGCGGGGTTTGCCGGGTTTGTTTTTTTAGTCTGTTCGCAAGGTCACGAGTATTCCTATGTCTCTCCCTGACGGTCGTCCGGTCGACTTTCTGATTTTCGGTGCCGCGAAATGTGCAACCACCTGGTTGCAAAAGTCGCTGATGCAGACGCCGGCCATCCATATGCCGGGTCCCGAGTTGCATTTCTTTTCTCGGTATTATGCAAACGGACTGGACTGGTATCGTGACCAGTTCGGAGACTGCGATGGCGCAGATCTGATTGGTGAAAAATCGAATTCGTACCTGACTGAACCCCCGGCTGCGCAACGCATTCGGGAGCATTTCCCTGAAACTCGATTGATCCTGCAGATGCGGGACCCGGTTCAGCGCGCCTATTCCGACTATTGCATGTTGTTCCGCCGCGGCGAGGTCTCGGGAAGGATCGAAGATTATCTGGATCCGGCGGTCGCGGCCGACCAGCGTTTTCTGTCCGATGGGCGATATGGCCACCATCTGAAGCGGTTCTACGACTTGTTCCCAGAGGACCAGATCCTGCTGTTGGCCTATGAGGATGTCCGCGTGAACCCTCATGGGAACCTGAAGAAGGTGGCCGGCCATATTGGATATGACGGACAGCTGGAGCCGCCTGTGCAGCAGAAAGTCAAAGATAAGAATACACCCATGGTGCCACTGTCGCTGCGTCGTGTGCTAAAGCCGGTTCGAGCTGTTCTGGACCCTGTACGTCACACCTGGCCGGTGCGGTCCATCCGAAACGCTGTCGCTCGAAAGGTGACCTACCCGGCCCTGTCGCCCGAGCTGGAGGCGAAGATGACCGAGTTCTATGCGACCGACGTGGAATGGCTTGCCCGCCGCAATCCGGGACTCTGCCTGAATTGGACGGTTTCGGATGCAATTCACAGAAGCGAATCGCAGGCCATGTCATGATCGAAGCCAGAATTTGGTTTCCATTCAGGAAACAAAAGCGCCTTAGGGCTTTGTGCGTGCACGATGA
The DNA here is from genome assembly GCF_059613385.1 of Ruegeria sp. BHSA162. NCBI lineage: Bacteria > Pseudomonadati > Pseudomonadota > Alphaproteobacteria > Rhodobacterales > Roseobacteraceae > Ruegeria > Ruegeria sp. BHSA162. The sequence continues at coordinate 14,753 of NZ_JBXWSK010000053.1, read as the reverse complement.
ACCGGGAATATCGGGCCGTGAGGATACAACAAATGAAACTGCGACGGCGGTCACCTGCTGCAAAAAGTGGCATTTCTGTGATATTATGGTGTCCAAGTGGTGGAAAGGGGATTTTGATACCCATGTTGGTGTGGTAGCCTTGAAGATGTGGGTTCGTGGTCGGGACCGTGTGATGGGCCAGACCACGCGTAGTGTAACGAGTTGACGAGTTAAAAGGGGGTTTGGTTCAGGGCGGAGGTTTATAGGCGCCCGGAATTACGTGGGGGACTTTTAGCGAAGCAATGTGTTTGCCGGCCGGCACCATGTGGTGTCGATCGGGAATTGAGGCTTTTTAGTGGTGGAGCGGGTGTGTTTGGCCCGTCTCATTTCAGTCGAGTGGTAAGTGGCAATTTTTGCCGGGGGTTCTTATGAGTATGTACGAGCAAGAGTTGGTTAAGCTCAAAAGTGGACCGGATGCAGACAGCACGATCGAACAAGATCGCGCGTTTGGAGACATCCAGTCGAAGCTGCGACAGAAGCTGACCGAAATGAGCGCCAACCGGCGCCTGCTGATCGGAGATGTATTCGCATCCGCCGGAGCCGTGGCCGTGGCCGTCGTTCTGGCCAATGGTGGCATTGTTCCTGAACAGTTCGGGTCCTTTCTGTTGCCGTTGGTGGTGATGACTTGCCTGGTTGCACTGGCGGTTTTACCGCTTTCCGGCATCTACAAACGCCACACGCGGTCGACTTCGCTGCGCGATGTCACGTTGATCGTCCGGGCTGCGGGTCTGTCTGTTGTATTGCTGGCATTGCTGGGCGCTGCCCTGCCGGTTACCGCGCAAGTGCCGCTGGCGGTCTATGTCATTCAGTTCCTGCTGCTGGTGCCCGCCTTTGGTACCCTACGCGTTCTGGCGCGCAGCACTGAGTTGACGAGCGATCCGGCGCGCCGTTGCCCGGATGCGTCCAACGGGAAAATCCCGGTTATTCTGGTCGGTACCGGCGCCAGCTGCGACCTGTTCGTGCGGTCTCTGCGCAATCAGGAGTCCAAGTATGAACCCGTCGGCATCATCGATGATGCGCGGAACACGCAAGGCCTGTATTTCCACGATGTGAAGATCATCGGGTCGCTGTTGGATGCAGACGCCGTTATCGAACGTCTGAAGTATTACGACCAACTGCCGCAGCGCGTTCTGTTGACCGAGCCTGTTACCCATTTTGAAAGTGATGGCATTCGCAAGCTGACCCGTTGGGCTGAAGCCAACAGCATTCCGGTGTCGCGTCTGGCGGGACTTGAAGAACTTGGCACCGAGAGCAACGGCATCCGGACCGTAAATCCCGAAGACATCCTGGACCGTCCGCAGAAAGCGGTCGAACGGTCGATGCTGCGCGAGATGTTCAAGGGCCGCCGCGTCCTGATCACCGGCGCCGGAGGGTCGATCGGTAGCGAGCTGACACGCCAGATCGCCTCGTTCGAGCCGGCCGAGCTGGTGATGATCGAGAACACGGAATACAACGCCTATTCCATCGACATGGATCTGGGTCAAAACTTCCCGGATGTCGCACGCCGGATCTACGTGGCCGACATTCGCAATGCGTCCCGCGTGAACGCGATCTTTGAACGTCACCGCCCCGAGTTGGTCTTCAATGCTGCTGCGCTGAAGCATGTGCCGATGGTTGAGCTGAACCCTTGCGAAGGCGTTCTGACCAACGTGATCGGAACCCGGAATGTTGCGGACGCGGCCCGCAATGTGGGTGCAATCGCCATGGTGCAGGTCTCGACGGACAAGGCCGTGAACAGCACCAGCGTCATGGGCGCCACCAAGCGCGTGGCCGAGTTCTACGTTCAGGCGCAGGACCGCGTGACCAACGAGACCGACGAGAAAACCCGGTTCTTTTCGGTTCGGTTCGGTAACGTGCTGGGGTCGTCCGGTTCGCTGATCCCGCTGTTCCAGCGCCAGATCTCGGAAGGTGGCCCGCTGACGGTGACTGATCCGAAAATGGAGCGGTACTTCATGACCATCCGTGAAGCCGTGCAGCTGACGCTGGTTGCCGCCGCGCGGGGTCTGAACCTTGAAGACAGCCACGGCGAGATTTTCGTTCTGGATATGGGTCGGCCGGTCAAGATCGTGGACCTGGCCGAGCGTATGATCCGTCTGGCCGGCCTCGAGCCCTATCAGGACATCGACATCAAATTCATCGGTATCCGTCAGGGTGAAAAGCTGTACGAAGAGCTGTTCGACGTGACCGAAGAGCGTCGCGAAAGCGGTATTCCTGGCGTTTCCTCGGCAATTCCCGAAGGCGTCTCTGCCGCGCGTTTGCGGGCGCTGATCCTCAAGCTGGAACAGGCTGCTCAGGACGGCAATGATCTTGGGGTCAAAAAGCTGCTCAAGGATCTGGTGCCGGGTTACGGTGCAAACGGTCTGCGCCCGATCGATGGCAAAGAGCTGGCCGCGCGCACCGGCAAGCCGCAGATCAAACCTGTGCCGACGCCCAAGCGGATTGCAAACTTCGTACCGCAGAAAAATCTGGAGACGATCAACGCCGGTCGCTAAAATTTGTCAAAAGTACATTTAAGTGAGCGGCATTTTCAGCCGCGGGTTACGATTTCAGAAGGGCTCTTCGGAGCATATCGTTGATGTTTATTTGCGACCTTGGCGGTTTACGGCAACCTGCAGATTTTGGCGGGCCCGTCCGAACGGGCAAAGCGAGAGGGATATGACGGCTGAGGCCGAACATATGCGTGACGGGGCCGTTTCTCAGGCCGGGTCTGGTCGTCGTCGCGCGGCGCTGTGGCTCTTGTTTGGGGGGCTGCTGGCCGTGATGTTGGCGGCTCTGTTCGGCCGGATCATGTCGTTTGGTTTGCGTCGGGACGAATTGATGTTCGTGGCACCGGCAGAATTGTTGGGCCAATGGCGCCTGTACCAGGGCTTCTTCTACAATCACGTTCCGGATTCGGCGTGGTATTTCCGCGGTCTCTATTTGATCACGGGTCAGGAGGGTCTGCTGGGCTCAGCGCGCCTTGGTGTGTTTCTTGGCTGGATTGCGTTGATCGGCGGTACCGGTTGGGTGACCTGGCGCCTTTCCGGATCGGCTCTGCTTGCGGCATTCTTCATCATGGTCTTGATGGTTGACGGAACACTTCTGGCCCAGGCCGGAATGGCCGCCAGCAACAACCTGCTACCATTGCCCTTCGTCGTATGGGGTGTCGGGGGTTTTCTGCTGGAAACCCAGCGCGACCATCCGCGGCCAGTTGTTTTTGTACTGATTGGAGTCTGCCTGTCGATCGCCGCGGGGATGAAAGTCAGCGCGGTGGTTTTCATTCCGCCCGTCGCGATTGCCACTTTTCTGATGCCGGGGCATATGGCGTTTGCAGAACGTGTTCGACGGGTGACCCTGCCGATGCTGGCGGGTGGGCTGCTGGGGGCCTTGCCGCTGTTCTGGTACATGGCCGTTGATCCCGCGGTTTTCATCGCGCATGTCCTCAAGTTCCATACGGGTCCGCACGTGGCCTACTGGCAGGCCAACGCCGCCTCTGAACCCGATCTGGCTCTGGGCCTTGGGGGCAAAGTTCAGTTGGCCTATTCGGTCTGGTTGGGTGGAGCGGCACTGGTTTGCCTGTTCGTTGTTGCCTATCTGACAGTTTTGGCCAGATCGGGCGGCATGCTGCTCTCCGAGCTCGGCGCGGTTCTGTTGGTTTTGGTTCTGATCGCCGTGACAGCCGCGTTCAGCTTTGTACCTTCGCCCGGGTTTCCGCAGTACTACATTCAGCCCTTGGTCATGATCCCTCTGCTGGGCGCATTGGTCTTCCGAAAGGTCGGGTCAGAGCAGCGCTCGCAGGTCACCCCGGTCCTTGCGGCCGGTTTCGTTCTGCTGGCAGTGCTTGGCGCGCCGCGCCTCGTTCCTGGTCTGGCAGCAGTGAGCGATCCCAGCGGCTTCACGACCACCCGAGTGGCGCAGGGTGCCGAGGCTTTGAAGACCGCACTTGCCGAGAGTGCCCATCCGGACGGACCCGTAGCGACGATCATGCCGATCTATCCGCTTGAAGCGCAACTGCCGGTCTATCCCGAACTGTCTACTGGCCCCTTTGCCTATCGGATCGCGCCTTACACGGAACCTGACTTGGCCGCGAAATACGTGATGGCAGATGCGGCCGGGTTGCAGGCAGTGTTTGATTCCAATCCTCCCTCCGCTTTCCTGCTGGGATATGATCCGGCTCTTGAGCAGCCATTGTTGCGCTATGCGGAAACAAACGGCTACCAGCCCGTGGAAATTTCGGGATTGGGCAACCGCTACGGGCAAGGTGTGGTATACTTGAAGCCATCGGGAGCAACGGAATGAGCCCAATTCGATCCGCGGTCTCTGGTGGTCGGTTCGTCAAGCGGCCGGTGTGAGGCCCACGCAGACATGCAGATTTTAGTAACAAGTATTTTGAGGGAGTGGCACGAATGAAAACGATACTGCTTGCTGGCGGTCTGGGGTCTCGGCTGGCCGAGGAAACAGTCTCGATCCCCAAGCCGATGGTCGAAATCGGCGGCCGGCCGATCATCGCGCGCGTCATGGATATCTACAGCCATTTCGGGCACCGCGATTTCGTCGTAGCCGCCGGATACAAGGCGCTTTTGCTCAAGCAGTTCTTCGCGAATTACCACCTCATCGCCAACAATATCTCGGTCGCTCTGGATACGGGCGAGCTCAAGCTGGTGCCTTCGGCGCCCGGCGGTTGGAACGTATCGGTGGTCGATACCGGGGCTCATACCATGACAAGCGGGCGCATCCGGCGTCTGAAGGAATGGCTGGATCCGGGCGAGACCTTCATGTGCACTTATTCTGATGGCCTGGGGAACATCGACATCAACGCGCTGATCGATTTTCACAAGTCGCACGGCAAGCTGGCGACTGTCACGGCGGTTCAGCCGCCAGCACGTTTCGGCAACATCGAGTTAAAGGGCGACCGCGTGGATGCGTTCACCGAAAAGGTGCGCCGCCGCGAAACCTGGATCAACGGTGGGTATTTCGTATTCGAGCCGGGGGTCATGGATTACATGGTCGACGATATGGAGCCGCTGGAACAGTCACCGCTGTCTCAGATGGCCCGCGACGGTGAACTGATGGCCTATCGCCACGAGGGTTTCTGGCATCCGATGGATACGATCCGTGACCGCAACGCGTTGGAGGCCCTCTGCGAGGATGATACGCCGCCTTGGCTGCAATTTGATGCCAAGCCCTCCTCTGATTACCCCGCCATAGCGATCTGAGGAACCAATGACTGGTCAGTCCGATCAGATCTTCGGCGGTCAATTCACCGGCCGCCGGGTGCTTGTGACAGGGCATAGCGGGTTCAAGGGCGGGTGGATTTCGACCTGGCTGAACCGGCTGGGTGCGCAGGTCACAGGCATTGCCTTGCCGCCTGAGCCCGGGCCTTCCTTCTATCAGGCGTGCGGACTTGATCGGACCATGGACAGCCGCTTTGCCGATATCCGCGATCCGGCGGCCTTGGCACGGGCGACCGAGGGTCTGGATGCCGAAGTGGTGTTTCACATGGCTGCGCAACCTTTGGTGCGCAAATCCTACCGCGAACCGGCCGAGACATTTGCGACCAATGTCCAAGGTACGGTCAACGTTCTGGAGGCCGTGCGTCGAATGCCATCGCTGAAGGCCGTTGTCGTGATCACCAGCGACAAGTGTTATGACAATCGGGAATGGCTGTGGGGTTATCGCGAAAACGACCCTTTGGGCGGCAAGGATCCGTACAGTGCCTCCAAGGCGGCAACCGAGCTTGTGGCCCAGTCCTATGCGCATTCTTTCTTTTCTGACGCGAATGGCCCTCAGCTTTCGACGGTTCGGGCGGGCAATGTCTTTGGCGGAGGAGACTGGGGCGAAGACCGGTTGATACCGGACATCATTCGAGCCTGGCATGATGGCCAGCCGGTGACCATCAGAAACCCGGATAGCGTTCGGCCATGGCAGCATGTGCTGGAGCCGGTCGCAGGGTATTTGCTGCTGGCCCAGAAGATTCTGAGCGACGGACAGCGTTTTGCAGAGGCATGGAATTTCGGGCCAAACGTTTCGGGCACCGTCAACGTCCGGGATATGGCGGATATGATGTGGCGCGCCTGGGGGGCAGGCGCGCCCGGGTTCCGGTTCCCGGATGGGTCCGCAACGGCGCCCCACGAAGCTGGAATACTTCGGTTGGACAGCACCAAGGCGCAGACCCGTTTGGGCTGGCGGCCTCGGCTTGAACTGTCTCAAGCCGTTGAACTGACAACCGACTGGTACAAGGCCCACGCAGCGGGCGACGACATGGGTAAGGTCACCCAATCGCAGATCGCCGCATACCAAGACCTCATGTCCGGTACGGGTTGCGACCAAACCGGGCTGGCCGCACAGTAGATTTTCAGGAGATTATTTGATGAGAGTGAATTACGGACAGACAGTCCACGGCCAGGAAGAGATCGACGCCGTCGTCGAGGTTCTGAAAACATCCACCCAAATGGGACCCAAAGTCCGGGAGATGCAGCAGAAAGTCGCTGCACTGTTTTCGAAGGCACATGGGATCATGGTCAATTCCGGGTCCTCGGCGAACTATCTGGCCGTCGAAATCCTGGATCTTCCCAAAGGATCCGAGGTGATCACCCCGGCTCTGACGTTTGCCACCACGGTCGCTCCGCTGGTGCGGCAAGGGCTTGTGCCCGCATTCGTTGATGCGGCCGAGGGAACCTACAACATAGATGTCGGACAGATCGAGCGGATGATTTCGCCCAAGACCTCGGCGATGATGATCCCCTCGTTGATTGGCAACCTCCCGGACTGGCGTCGGATCCGGGAACTGGCCGATGCACATGGCCTGAAGGTCATCGAAGACAGCGCTGACACATTGGGTGCCACGATCGAGGGTACCAGCACGGGCGTCTGGTCGGATGTTTCGACCACCAGCTTCTACGGCAGCCATGTCATCAACGGCGCAGGAAATGGCGGAATGCTGTGCGTCAATGATGACGAGTTGGCACGCAAGGCATTGCTGATGCGGTCGTGGGGCCGCAGCTCGTCGCTGTTCGTCGAATCCGAGGCCATCGAGAACCGCTTCAACGTTCAGCTGGATGGGATCGAATATGATGCCAAGTTCCTGTTTGAGGCGCTCGGCTACAATCTTGAACCGTCCGAGATCAGCGCTGCTTTCGGCCTGGTGCAACTGGGCAAGCTTGAGAACAATATTCGGGTCCGCGAGGAAGCCTTTGCTGCGCATCGCGCGTTCTTTGCGCAATATGAGGAATGGTTCATTCTGCCTGAACAGCTGCCGGGCGCACGCACCGGTTGGCTGGCGTTTCCGCTGACTCTGCGAGAGGGCGCTCCGTTTACCCGTCGCGAGATGCAGATTTTCCTGGAGACGGCGGACATCCAGACCCGGCCGGTCTTTACCGGCAACATTTTGCGCCAGCCGGCCATGAAAGATGTTGAGTATCGTGCGGATACCGCAGGTTATCCCGTGTCCGATGCCGTAATGCGCGGCGGCATTCTGTTGGCATGCCATCACGGGCTGACTCAGGCTCATATCGACTATATGCATGAAAAGACGCAGGAATTCCTCAAGCCGTATATGACCGGGATGCCGCGCAAGGCGTCTTGATCCGAGGTCTTCCAGTGGCCGCTTTCCGTCTGCGGTTGGTGGGTGCGGAATGATCGGTGTTGGCGCAACTATCCCAATGGGCCCAAATTCCATAGTATCGAAGGGACCGGCTAGGGCGCAGGAATGAAACTGATGACAACTGATCATGATACGGGTGACCCGCAAAGCGCGGTTTTCACCAATCCGGCCCAGAACATGGCCGGCGGCGGTTTGTCATGACGAGGCGCGTTCTGATCACCGGGGCCGGAGGGTTCATCGGACAGCATCTGCTCCGAGCCTGTATGGACAGAGGGGATCAGGTCGTGGCCGTGGTCCGACCCGGATTCCTCTCTGATGGAATGCCCGATGTGGAATTGCAGCGTGTCGACCTGAGCGACAGGGATGCTTTGCGCCGCGTGTTTGACACGTCCCGGCCAGAGGTTGTGTTTCATGCGGCGGCAAACACCCGGGCTGTAGCGCGGCCCGGCCTCAAAGATGCCGAAGCCAGCGTGAGCGACAATCTTGTGCCATTGATGGCTGTGTTGGGCGCCGCTGCGACCTGCGACGCACCGCCGGATGTATTCATCCGTCTTGGAACCATTGCCGAATACGGTGAGGTTCCTTCTCCCTACACTGAAACTCAATGCGAAATGCCGCGCGACAGCTATGGGGCATCTATGCTGGCAGGGACCAAGTACTTGACCATGCTTCGGCCGCGCCTGCCATTCACGGCTATGACGGCACGGCTTTCGCTGACTTATGGTCCGGGTCAGACCGGGCCCCAGTTGGTCCCGTATCTGATCCGCACGTTGCTGAACGGGGATGCCGCGCGCATCGGACGCCCCGATGATATCCGGGATTTTCTGCATGTCGGCGATGCCGTGCGTGCCCTTCTGATGTTGGCCGATGCACCGCGGGTTGACGTTCCGCTGGTGAATGTCAGTACCGGAGTGGCTACTCGAGTCCGTGACGCGGCCGCGATCCTGGCTGAGCTGACCGGTTCCGGACCCGGTCAGCTCGACTATGCCGACCCGCCAAGTGAGCCGATGCACCTGGTCAACGATCCCGGACTTATCCATTCCCTTTATCCCTGGACCGCGCGGATCGGGTTGGAGGACGGCCTGCGGGATACAGTCGATTGGGCCATCTCTTTGGATGCGCGGAAGAACATGGCAGGACAAAACGCATGACGGTCATTTCCATTCTGATCCCCGCCTACAACGAGGAAGACAACGTCCGTATGGCCTATGAGCGCGTGCTGGCGGTGTTCGACAAACTGGATGGGTACGAGCCTGAAATCATCTTCACCGACAACCATTCCGAGGATCGGACGTTTGAAATCCTGTCCGAAATCGCGGGGGAGGATCCTCGGGTCCGTGTGATCCGCTTTGCGCGGAACATGGGGTACCAGGCTTCGGTTCTGACAGCATACAGGTCGGCGACCGGGGCCTGCGCGGTGCAGCTCGATTGCGATATGCAGGACCCGCCCGAGTTGATCCCTCAGATGTTGGATCTGTGGCGGCAGGGGAATCATGTCGTCTATGGTATTCGCCGCAGCCTGCCCGATGGCCCTGTCGTTGCCGCTGCACGGCGGGGGTTCTATGCACTGATCGACTTGATCAGCAACGATAATCTGCCGCGAAACGCGGGTGAGTTTCGTCTGACTGACAGGCGGATATTGGACGAATTGCGCCGGGTTGATGACCGCTCGCCCTATGTTCGTGGACTGATCAGCGGCATGGGGTTTTCGCAGGTCGGATTCGAATATGATCGCGCGGCCCGGACAGCGGGTGAATCCAAGTTTCCGGTCCGGGCGATGTTGGCGCTGGCTGTGGACGGGTTGATCAACCATTCCCTGCTCCCGCTGCGCCTGGCTTCGCTGATCAGCCTTACAGTAGGGCTGTCGATGTTCCTGTTGATGATCGGCTACCTTGTCGGCAAGCTGTTCTTTGGCCAGGATTGGCCCGCAGGTTTTGCAACCACGACAATCCTGCTGCTCTTGTCGATGACCCTGAATGCGATGTTCCTTGGCATCCTTGGGGAATATGTCGGCCGGATTTTTCTGCAGGCCAAAAACCTTAACCAGCCCGTGGTCGAAACCGAGTTGAATGGCCCGGTGGAACAATTGAACACGTCTGGGAAACAGAACCGTGCCGACAGCACGCAAATGGTGGAGCGGGCGCAGTGAAGATACTGATCGTTCAGGGTGGGTTCGGAGCTGGCGGTGCCGAAAAGATTGTCTCGGTTCTTGCAGCCCATCGGATCGGCCTTGGCGATCAGGTCTCGGTTGCGGGCATGACCATGCCCGAGGACGGGTCGTATTTTTCTTTCCCTGACGGCGTCAGCCTGCTGGTAGCCGAAGGCGGAAACGACGGGTTCAGGGGGCTGAAACAGCTGGCCCGCCTGCGCCGGATTCGTCGCTTCATCCGGGACGAGAACCCCGACGTGGTGGTATCCTTTCTGACTAAAATCAATGTCCTGACGCTCGCTGCAGCCCTGGGGCGGGATGTTCCGGTGATCGTTTCAGAGCGGAACAACCCGATCGTGCAAAACGCCAACCCTGTCTGGCGCCACGCTCAAAACATCCTTGGACATCGAGCCAGCACCGTGGTCATGCAGACTGAGCGGGTGCGCCAGGACCTGCCGCCATCATTGCGGAGCAAGGCGCGGGTCATTCCAAATCCCTGTGCGCCAATCGATGGTGCAGCCACGCTCCTTGGCTCGGGTGGCAATCGGCTGGTCGCGGTGGGGCGGTTGGATCCGCAAAAGGGGTTCGATCTGTTGATCGACGCAATGTCGGAAATCATCCAGAATAACCCGGACGCGCGCCTGACGATTTTCGGGGAAGGCCCGGAACGTGCCGCGCTCGAGGCGCAGAGGGACCGGTTGGGTCTGCAGGACGTCATCTCCCTGCCGGGCGCGAGCAACACACCCGGAGCGTGGATGGATGGCGCAGACATACTGGTGTTTTCCTCCCGCTTCGAGGGGTTTCCCAATGTGGTGGCAGAGGCGACCGTCGCAGGCTTGCCGGTTGTGTCTTTTGATTGCCCCTACGGACCACGAGAATTGATCCGACACGGTGAGAATGGATTGCTTGTTGCGCCTGAAGACACGGAGGAACTGGCCCGCGCAGTGCTGCAGCTGAGCGACGATCCGGAATTGCTGGACAAGATGCGTCAAGGATACCAACACAACAGGGACTGGCTGGCTCCCGGCAGTATTCTTGAGAAATGGGACCGGATCATTGCCGATGCCGCTCATCGCAGGGTTGGAGCGGGGGTCGAACATGGCCATAGCAGCTGCCGCCGGGAGAGTTGAACCAAACCAGGCGGGCCGCAGCGCCTGCTCTGCCATCAGGAGTTGGCATTGTTGCAAAAGTTGAAACCGCAGGTCTCCCTCCCCACGCGGGCGCGACCACGGATCGTGGTTGTCGCCAATCTGACTGCGTCTTTGCTGAATTTTCGCTATGACCTGCTGAAGGAGTTGTCGGAGCGGGCTGAGGTCGTCGCCTGCGGTCCCGAGCGCCATGAAGCGACGGAAACTGCGCTCGCAGAAATCGGTGTGGAGTTCGTGCAGTTTCCGCTGTCACGTGCCGGGATGAACCCGGTTGAGGACATGCGCACGCTGCGTGCTCTTGTGCGCGTTTTCAAGGAATTCAAACCCGACATTGTCTTTGCCTACACCATGAAGCCAATCATCTATGGTTGCCTGGCTGCAAAATGGGCGGGAGTGGACCGGATCTATGCCATGAACACCGGGTTGGGCTATGTCTACAGCACCCATGGCCTGACTTTTCGGAGGCGTGCGGTTCGCGCTGTGTCATCGGTTCTGTATCGTATTGCGCTGAAAGGTGTGGACGAGGTGCTGGTCTACAACCGCGCAGATGCCGAAGAGTTCCGAGAAAGGCGCCTTGTTGCACCAGATGCCAAGCTCAGCATCGTGCCCGGGTCTGGTGTAAATCTGGATCGCTACGGATTTACCGATCCGCCAGCTGGGCCGCCTGTATTTCTGATGATCTCGCGCCTGCTGCGCGAGAAGGGCGTGTTTGATTTCGTTCAGGCTGCCCGTTTACTGAAAGAAACGCACCCCCAAGCAAGATGCCAATTGCTTGGTCCGATGGACGCCAACCCGGATTCCATCGGCCAACGCGAGATCGACGAATGGACGCGCGAAGGCGTGATCGAATACTTGGGAGAAACTTCGGACGTCCGGCCCTATTTGGCAGCGTGTTCGGTCTTCGTGCTGCCGTCGGCCTACCGCGAGGGGATACCGCGCACGATTCTCGAGGCGATGTCCGCGGGGCGGGCTGTCATCACGTCGGATGCGCCGGGTTGCGCTGATCCGGTCATCAGCGGCGTGACTGGTTACGTCGTGCCGGTCCGGAACCCCGAGGCCCTGAGCCGCGCCATGGCCTCGTTTGTCGAGAGTCCTGATCTGGTGGAACGAATGGGTCAGGCATCGCGGAAACGTGCCGAGGATTCGTTCGATGTGCGTCGGATCAATTCGATCCTTCTCGGCAAGATGGGATTTTCGGCCAATACCCGAGAGGATAAGGCAAATTGAGGGGTGGTGACTCTGCCAAGCATTTGTTATTTAATGATAAACGGGAATATTTGGAAGAATTCGCAGAAACTACGGGAAACCCCTAATTCCCAGGCCGCCTGAGACTGGCTAACCTTACACCAACAACGAAATTCGACCGGTGGGGCCGTCGGCCCGACCACTCACTCGACAAATGACCAGCATATGGGGTGCTGGTCATTTTGTTTTTTGGGGGGGCAGAAAAGCGCAGTTCAGACTGCGGTTGTGGTCGAAGGCAGCTGATACCCGAACTGACCTAAATCGAGGCCAGTCAAGGATTGGAGTTCAGCGTTGGACTCAGCAAAGGCACCGTCAAATCGGGACTGAATTCTGCCGATCAGCCGGTTTTTGAGCATCTGATCCAGCTTGTCGGGAAAGATGCGCCCGATCGGTCGGTTCAATTTTCCGAATCTGCGCGTTGCGTTCGGAAATGGCAACAATGCGCCTTTGCTCAGTTGGTTGTCGCTGAGTGTGAAATTAACAAATCGCTGCAGAATCTGAAAACACTCCGATCTCTTCTCATTAGTGACTTCAAATTCGCGCTTCTTGTGCTCGACGCCGACGAAATTGCACAGGGTTTCCACAAAAGAATCCGGCTCGGAAATGAACTGTTCGTAGGCCAATCCAAGCACACGATCCTTGCCGAACTTGTCCTGGTAGAACTTGAACAAGCGGTGGTACCGGTAGAACTCCTCCGAGAACATCGGCGCACGTCGCAGGTTCGGTTCAGGTTCGGACAGATATGTCTTGAGCGATCCGTGGCCGCCATCGGTGATGTACTGGCTGTACATCGATAGGATCGACGACAACTGCTCGCGGAATACGACCAAGATGTAGGCGTCGGGAAACGTGCGTTGCAGACGGTCGGCAATGATGGTGCTGTCGAACCCGCCGCTGGCCGGGTAACCAGAGAATCTCTCGTGAGAGAACACCGGAACCTGCCCGCTATCCTGCGATTTTTTCAGGAAACTCTCGTACATCTCGCGAGTTTCTGCGGGATCATAGGTCATCGGCTGCGGCAGTACGATCCGGTTTGAAAGAATGTATTTGCGATCGCCATGCGGAGTCGCGAACGGTGCGTCCGGCGCCGAGAACAGCTGCTGTTGCAGGGACGACGTAGCGGTTTTGTGATAGCCGATATGGACAAGAACGGGTGCACGGGTCATGACGGGGTATTCAACCTTCGGACCGGGTATTTTCAGTCTGGCTCCGGGCGCGGTCGGCATCCGACCCGGACCGGTTGGCACCCCGACAGGTGCTCCGAACAAGAATTGGTTTCTGTCGCAACTTCAAAAGCCCTTTCAACAATCAGTACTGGATTCAATCGGCAAACTGCGCTTTCGTAAAACGATATAATCCAAGACAACTAAATGATAGAAACGGAAACAACCGGAAACATGACTTAACCCGCCACAAATTTTGGAAACGTATTGAATTGTACCGAGTGCATGGGTGAATTGATGACCCGCTTCCTGAACGCCGCGTGGATAGTGCCGCGTGGTTTCGCGTGAACCGATGAGTGAGCCAAGCTCGAAGCCGCTGTTGAAGCGGCTGGCCAAGAACATGTCATGGATGTTCTTGTCGCAGATCTTGGTTGGTCTGTTCGGTTTGGCCAGCCTCATCTTTACGGCTCGCGCAATCGGGCCGGCTGCGGTTGGGATTCTGGCGCTGGTGGACGCGTACATTCAGGTGATGGACAGGTTGTTCCGGCTCGAGCCATGGCAGGCAACCATCAAGTACGGCAGCGAGGCTCTGATCGAAGAGGATCCGAACAGATTCCGACAATTGATCAAGATGTCTGTGGTGACCGATTGCCTTGGCGGGCTGCTGGCTGGTTCGGTGGCGATAATGCTGGCGCCAAAGCTTGCTCCGTTCATCGGGCTGTCTGAACCTGAAGGCGCGTCCTATATCACGCTTGTTGCCTTTGGGTTGTTTCTATCGCTCCGACCAACCGGCATTGGAGTTCTTCGAATTTTCGACCGGTTCGACGTGCTGGCGATCTCGGACATGGTAATCGCCGGCCTTCGGCTTGTCGGAGTCATCATCGCCTTTCTGCTGGACTTGGGGATCTGGGCATTTGTGGCTCTGTTGCTGATGCATCAGATCCTGACCGGGCTGGTTGCGTTCTTTCTGGCACTGGCCGAATTGAAAAAACGCAACTTGCACAGGTTTTTGTCCCAGCCGCTGCGGCGGGCTTTTGCCCATAACCCCGGGTATCTGCGGTTCCTTTGGAATTCGAATTTCAACGTAATCCTGCGACAATCGACTCAGCGGCTGGACATACTTGTCGTCGGCGCCCTGCTGGACGTGACATCGGTGGGCTTCTATCAGGTGGGCAAGCGCATCATGGCCAATGTTGTTCGGATTGGCGGCCCCGTCAGGCAAGTCCTGTACCCCGAGATGACCCGCCTATGGGCCGTCGGCGATTTCGGCCGGTTCTGGCGTCTTGTACGGCTGGTGTCGCTCTCGGTTTGCGGGGTGTCGATCCTGGTCTCCATTCCGTTGGCGCTGAAGATGCCAGAGTTGGCCGTTCTGCTGTTCGGGCCAGAGTTCCGTGGCGCAGCGCCCGTCATGACGATCTTGATGTATG
>NZ_JBXWSK010000052.1:0-24145 GCF_059613385.1 Ruegeria sp. BHSA162 | reverse complement strand
GACATTATCGATGGTGGCGCCGGAAATGATACGTTGTTCGGCGCTGACGGGGATGACACGCTAAACGGAAACACTGGCAATGATGTTCTGCACGGTGGCAACGGTCACGATGACCTCTCGGGGAATGCCGGTGACGACATATTGTACGGCCATGCCGGCGACGACCAGTTGGTTGGTGGCGAAGGCGATGACGATCTGTACGGCGGTCAGGGCAACGATGACCTTGCCGGGGGTGAGGGCGAAGACGCGCTGCAAGGCGGCGACGGCGAAGACATGCTCGCCGGCGGCGCAGGGGCAGACACGCTGTTCGGCGGTGATGGCGACGACACTCTGACCGGCCGGGACGATGGCGAGACGCCCGCCAGCGATTTTCTGAACGGCGGCGCGGGGGACGACACGATCCGGGCCGGTGCCGGAGATGTCGTCACCGGCGGTCAGGGAGCGGACCAGATCGCCATCGATGGAACGGGCACCGGGAAGGAAGTCAGCGTCGTGGATTTCACCCCCGGAGAAGACAAGCTGCTGATCGAATGGAACGGCCCTGACGCGCCCGAAATCGGGATCGAACAGGATGCGGACAACGCTGATCTGACGCGCGTTCTGGTCAACGGGCGCGAGGTGGCCTATCTGTTCGGCGCCCAAGGTCTTGGGCCCGAGGATATCCAACTGACCCCGGGTCTGGACCCGGCCCTGACCAGCCCCTCGGGCTGAGATACGCAGAATCCCTTTGCCATTTATTCCGATTGCGCCTATACGCGCCCATCCGCATCGGAATCGGTGCGGTTTTCTCCATGGGCCTGCGCTGGACGACATCCCGGCCTGCGCCATCAACTCTAACCTTCGAAGGAGACCCCGATGTCGATCACTGCCGAAGAAAAAGCACGCGTCATGAAAGAATTCGCGACCAAGGACGGCGACACCGGTTCGCCGGAAGTCCAGGTTGCAATCCTGACCTCGCGCATCAACACCCTGACCGAGCACTTCAAGACCCACAAGAAAGACAACCACGGCCGCCGTGGTCTTCTGAAGATGGTCGCCCAGCGCCGCAAGTTGCTGGACTACCTGAAGGGCAAGGAAGAAGCGCGCTACCAGGACCTGATCAAAAAGCTGGGCATCCGCCGCTAAGCGCGGACTACACCGCTTTCAAGTTCGAAACGCCCGCCATTTGGCGGGCGTTTTTTTGTCAGAGGCGCGCGGCGTTCAGTCCAGCGTGTTCTTGTAGACCACACCGTCTTTCATGATCAGGTCGAAGTTTTCGCCCGGATTCCCAACCAACTCAAGGTTTTCAAGCGGATTGCCGTCGACGAGGATCAGGTCGGCATAGGCACCCTCTTTGATGACCCCTAGCGGGCCGTCTTGATACGGGTGCCGGGGGCCGCTCAGTTCCAGCAACCGGGCGTTTTCAGAAGTGGCGATTTTCAACACTTCATACGGGGTGAACCATTCGCCCAATCGCACCAGATAAAGACTTTGTTGATACGCCTTGGAGGCGTCCAGAAGCTGGTCGGTCCCAAAGGCCAGGTTTACCCCCACCTCTTTGGCCATCGGGTACAGGTTCGCAACGGCATCTGTGACCTGCTTGTATTTTGCCGCGCTGACCGGGCTGTCCCAGACCATGTCCTCTTCTTTCATGGTCTGGGGGCTTAGCCATGCCCCTTTTTCTTTCATGAGCTCAAGCGTTTCACGAGACGCGAAGAAACCATGCTCGATGCTCATGACGCCGGCTTCGACTGAGGTGCGAATCCCGCGGTCCGTCATTACATGGGCTAGTACGTAAGTATTGAAGTTCGCAGCTTCTTCGACGACCGCTTCGATCTCATCAACAGAGTATTCGCTCACATCCAGCGGATCATACTGTGAGGATACGCCACCGCCTGTGGTTATTTTGACTTGGGAGGCACCGTACTTGAGAATCTCGCGGGTCCTTTTGCGAACCTCGGGGACCCCATCGGCCACCATCGCCATCATGTTCTTTTCCCAATAACTCAACTCGGAAGTCGAGTTTCTTGGGTTTTCCAACAAACTGTGGAAATCGGCATGACCCGATGTTTGGCTCATGAACGGCCCCGAAGGCAGAATGCGGTGCCCGGGGTATTCGCCGGAATCGATCAGTCTCTTGATTGCAAATGGATTGCCGCCGGGATCGCGCACTGTTGTGAAGCCGCGCATCAGGGTTTCCTTTGCCCCTGTCATCGAACGAATGGCCACTTCCGACATATCGCCTTGATTGAAGATCAAGACGGTTGCTGGGGTATACGCATATGTCGTGTGCCAGTGTACATCGATCAGACCCGGGATCAGGGTGCGTCCACCGCCGTCGATCACCGTTGCTCCTTCGGCCGAGATCGGGTCTGCCGACACAGCTGCAATCAGGTTGCCCTCGATCAGAACATTCGCGTTCTCGATGCGCCCGTCGTTGACGCCATCAAATACATGCACATTGGTGATCAGGGTCTGAGCCGGGTCTTGCTGCGCGGAAACCGAGGTGGCGGCAAGCAGCGCCACCAAAAGATGAATACGCATGAAGTATCTCCTGTCAAACATCGCCATCTTAGCAAATAATCCGATTTGTACATGCGGAATTTTACTCAAAAACATGCATCCTGAACGTATCCTCGAAACAACCCAAAGGCGTGCAGAATGATTTCTCTGTTTCTCAATGCCTACCGTCTGCTGAAGGCGATCGTCCGATCGTGGGACGATCCGCATTTTCGGGGCGGTTTGCTGCTATGTATGCTTATTCTTCTGTCCGGGACGTTGTTCTACAGCAGCGTAGAGGGCTGGCATTGGGTGGACGCGCTGTATTTCAGCGCAACCACACTATCGACGGTCGGGTTCGGCGATCTGTCCCCGGCGACCAAGATCGGCAAGGTCTTCACCGTGATCTACATTTTCGTTGGGGTCGGCGTGTTCATCGCAATGTTCATTCAATTTGCAAAAGCTTTGTTGCGAGATCCTGAATAGAGACTTCCGACCCGGGTCAAACCTTCGGAACTTACAGCTGGGTCCGGTTAAAGCGAAAAAACACCCGCCAATTGGCGGGCGTTCATAGGCCGTCGAGGGCGGCTCAAATCTTGGCGCGCTCAGACTTCAGCGCCAGCCACAGGCAGTAGCACATGATCAGCACCACAAGCGTGAACGGGATGCCGGTTGACACCGCCGCCCCTTGCAGCGCGGCAAGCCCGCCACCCAGCAGCAGCGCGATCGCGACCAGACCTTCCAGCGTGCACCAGAACACACGCTGCACCACCGGGGCGTCCATCTTGCCGCCGGCGGTGATCGTATCGATCACCAGAGACCCCGAGTCGGACGAGGTGACAAAGAAGACCACGATCAGAATCAGCGCGATCGGAGCCACGATGCCGTAGAGCGGAAGCTCTTTCAGGAAGCCGAACAGCGCGCCTTCGGGGGCATAGCTGTCGATCACCGTGGCCTTGACGCCCTCGGCGCCGCCGACGTTCAGCATATCGATGGCCGCGCCACCAAAGGTGGACATCCACAGCGCGCAGACCGCTGTCGGCGCCAGCAGCGCACAAATCACGAATTCACGCACCGTGCGCCCCTTGGAGATGCGGGCGATGAACATGCCCACGAAAGGCGACCACGCGATCCACCAGGCCCAGTAGAAGGTTGTCCAACCGTGGAAGAAGCTGGTGTCTTCCCGCCCGAACGGGTTCGACAAAGCCGGCAGCAGCCTGACGTAATCGGTCATCACGCTGAAATAGCGCGAGATCGCCGTGCCGATCCCGGTCACTGCGATCACGAACAGGAACAGGCCCACGGCCATGATCATGTTGATCTCGCTGAGCCGCTTCACGCCCGCGTCCATGCCCATCAGCACCGAGCCCAGCGCGATCATCGTGATACCGATGATCAGCAAGACGACGACGGTTGGGCTGGGTTCGATGCCGAACACCTCGTAGAGACCGGCGGCAACCTGTTGCGCGCCCAGCCCCAGCGATGTGGTCAGGCCGAACAGGGTGGCAAACACCGCCAGCGTGTCGATCGCATGGCCCCACCAGCCCCAGACACGCTCGCCCAGCAACGGGTAGAAGGCCGAGCGCAGGGTCAATGGCAGGCCGAGATTGTAGCTGAAGATCGCGAGGCTCAGGCCCACGGCGGCGTAGACCGCCCAGCCCTCCAGCCCCCAGTGGTGGATGGTACCTACAACACCAATGTATTCATTGCCCGGCACCGCGATGTCGATGCCCAAAGGACGGGCGCCGCCATCCTCGGCGAAATTGTAGTAGACCGGCTCTAACACGCCAAAAAACAGCAATCCGATGCCGATCCCGGCCGCGAACATCATCGCAATCCAGCCGGCGTAGGAGTAATCGGGCTTGGCGTCTTTGCCGCCGATGCGCACCTTGCCCACCGGCAGAACGATCAAGGCCAGGCAGAACAGCGTGATTGCATCCACCGACAGGACGAGGAACCAGTCGAAGGTGCTGGTCAGCCACGGCCGCAGCCAACCGAAGAACGTTGCTGCGGCCTCTTGATTGGCGAGAGCGATCAGCACGAAGGCAAAGATCAGGATGCTTGAGATAAGAAAAACCGGGTTGTGAATATCCAGCCCGAATGGGCGAACATTGTCCTGCCCCAGCTCGTATTCCGTTTCGAAATCATAGATCCGCGGATCCGGATCCAGCATTTTCTTGGTCTGAGACATGTGGCCGTCCCTTTCGTTCGCGCGAATTGCAAACGCCAAGGTATTCGGCCGTCGGACGACAGTGAGTAGTCTTACCCCCTTGGCGCCTTTTCGTCGTCTGGACCGCGGGTTCCGTGGTAAGAGGCTACACTGCAATCACTTTTTCACAAAATGCATTCGCCTACAGGAATGTGTCTGCGCATGGCCAGCGATGGCCTGACCGAGGTCGAGAGGACGGGGTCGCATTAGTTTCGCGGCTTTCCTACCACCGTCGCAGCCCGGAGTTTCTCTCCAGCCTCTGCCGCGCCGATTTCCGATCTGCATATCCTCGATGACGAGCGATGGTCCTGTTTGCGAGCGGGTGCACGCCAGATGCTATGCGGGCTTACGCATCGGAACGTTCGCGGTGTCGGCTGACGCAAAGGCGAACCACGGCAGATGCAGGACCGTGTGCCTTCTGCGGCCTTATCCCTTTCAATCCGACGCAATCTCATGTATGCGCGCGGTATCTGAGACGTTGTGCCCTGACCCCGGCACTCGAATGGAAGATAAATTGGGGTCGGCGGCAATGGGGCCGCCACGCAAAACGGGAGACCCGCAGGGGCGGGAGTGCTCCCATCTAGGATACGCATATGTTTGATGTAACGAAGAAATCGATGCAGTGGGGCGAGGAAACGCTCACACTGGAAACCGGCAAGGTTGCCCGTCAGGCTGACGGCAGCGTGATTGCCACGCTGGGCGAAACCAGCGTCATGGCCAACGTGACCTTTGCCCGGGAGCAGAAGCCCGGTCAGGACTTTTTCCCGCTGACCGTGCACTATCAGGAAAAATACTATGCCGCCGGCAAGGTGCCGGGTGGCTTCTTCAAGCGCGAGGCCCGTCCGACCGAGAAAGAGACGCTGACCGCGCGCCTGATCGACCGTCCGATCCGTCCGCTGTTCGTTGACGGGTTCAAGAACGAAGTTCTGGTGATGTGCACCGTACTGAGCCACGATCTGGTCAACGACCCCGACATCGTGGCGATGATCGCCGCATCGGCGGCCCTGACCATCTCGGGCGCGCCCTTCCGCGGCCCGATCGCCGGTGCCCGCGTTGGTTTCGTGGATGGCGAGTACGTCCTGAACCCGACCGTGGACGACATGCAGGACCTGCGCCTGAACCCCGAACAGCGTCTGGATCTGGTTGTGGCCGGCACCAAAGACGCCGTGATGATGGTGGAGTCGGAAGCCTACGAGCTGACCGAAGCCGAGATGCTAGGCGCCGTGACCTTCGCGCACGAACAGATCCAGCCGGTGATCGACCTGATCATCTCGCTGGCCGAAGACGCCGCGAAAGAGCCCTTTGCCTTCGAAGCCCCCGACTACTCGGAGCTGTACGCTGCCGTGAAAGCTGCCGGTGAAGAGCAGATGCGTGCCGCATTCGCAATCACCGACAAGCAAGAGCGCACCGCAGCCGTCGCTGCCGCGCGCGAGGCCATCAAGGCCGCTCTGACCGAAGAGCAGCTTGAGGACTCGAACCTGGGTTCGGCGATGAAAAAGCTCGAAGCCAGCATCCTGCGCGGCGACGTGGTGAAGGGCGGCAAGCGGATCGACGGTCGTTCGACCACCGACGTGCGCCCGATCGTGGCCGAAACCGGCCTGCTGCCGCGGACCCATGGTTCGGCCCTGTTCACCCGTGGTGAAACCCAGGCGCTGGCCGTGACGACGCTGGGCACTGGTGACGACGAGCAGTTCATCGACGCGCTGCACGGCAACTTCAAATCGAACTTCCTGCTGCACTACAACTTCCCGCCCTACTCGGTCGGCGAAGTGGGCCGCGTTGGTTCGCCCGGTCGCCGCGAAATCGGCCACGGCAAACTGGCATGGCGCGCCCTGCAGGCGGTTCTGCCGGCTCCGACCGATTTCCCCTACACCATCCGCGTGGTGTCCGAGATCACCGAGTCGAACGGCTCGTCCTCGATGGCATCGGTCTGCGGCGGTTCGCTGTCGATGATGGATGCGGGCGTTCCGCTCAAGGCTCCGGTGGCCGGTGTGGCCATGGGTCTGATCCTGGAAGACGACGGCGACTATGCCGTTCTGACCGACATCCTGGGTGACGAAGACCACCTGGGCGACATGGACTTCAAGGTTGCGGGTACCGAAAACGGCATCACCTCGCTGCAGATGGACATCAAGGTCGCGGGCATCACGCCCGAGATCATGGAAAAAGCCCTGGCTCAGGCCAAGGACGGCCGTCTGCACATCCTGAACGAGATGAGCAAGGCGCTGAGCGAGACTGCCGAGTTCTCGATCCACGCACCGCGCATCGAGACCATGCAGATTCCGACCGACAAGATCCGCGAAGTGATCGGCTCGGGCGGCAAGGTGATCCGCGAGATCGTGGAAACCAGCGGCGCCAAGGTCGACATCAACGATGACGGCATCATCAAGATCGCATCGCCCGATGGTGAGTCGATCAAGAAAGCCTACGAGATGATCCACTCGATCGTGGCTGAGCCGGAAGAAGGTCAGATCTATACCGGCAAGGTCGTGAAAATCGTCGATTTCGGCGCCTTCGTGAACTTCTTCGGCAAGCGTGACGGTCTGGTCCACGTGTCTCAGATCGAAAACCGTCGCCTGAACCACCCTTCGGACGTTCTGAAGGAAGGCCAGGAAGTGAAGGTCAAACTTCTGGGCTTCGACGATCGCGGCAAGGTCCGCCTGTCGATGAAATGCGTCGATCAGGAAACCGGCGAAGAGATCGTGCCCGAGAAGAAAGAAAAGAAAGAGGAAGGCGCGGAATAATCCGCCCTGCCCCTTGCTTGATCCAAGACCCCGGTTCCGGCCGGGGTCTTTTTTGTTTTACCGAGGCCTTTCCCGGGCGGCGCCCCTGTTCTATGCACGACACCATGCGATCCTTCGTCATCCATATGTCCTCCAGCACCGCGCGCCGACCCAATGCCGAGCAGCTCTGCGCCGACCTGCCCAATGCCGAACTGATCGAAGCGGTCAACGGGCGCGATCCGGCGCAGATTGCTGGGGTCACGCTGCACCCGGGCAACCTGCATCGCCCACGCTACCCGTTCACCCTGCGCCCGGCCGAGATCGGCGTGTTCGAAAGCCACCGCCGGATCTGGCGCAAGATGGTCGACGAGGGGATCGATCTGGCGATCACCGCCGAGGATGACCTGCGCGTCGATCCCGATCGGATGAACGCTGCACTGGATCTGTTGGGCCCGATCGCGACCCCTGACCACTATATCCGCATCCCGGTCAAGCAGCGCGAAACCGCAGCCCAGACCCTCGCTGAGCATGACGGCCTTCGTCTGATCCTGCCCAAGGTTATCGGACTGCAATGCGTCTGCCAGGTGGTGGGCCGGAAGGCGGCGGAACGTCTGCTGGCGGCCACCGACCGCATTGACCGCCCGGTGGACACGTTCCTGCAGATGCACTGGATCACGGGCCAGCCCGTCCACGCGCTGTTGGGCAGCGGCAACCAGGAAGTGGCCGGTGAAATCGGCGGCTCGACGATCCAGACGAAACCGCCGTTGACCGATAAGCTGACCCGCGAGTTCAAGCGCGCCGCCTATCGCGCGCAACTGCACCTGCATCCGCAGCGCCCCGCCTAGTCGGGCACCGCATCGCCCAGTTCCTCGACCAAGAAATCCATCGCCCGGCGCACCCGCAGCGGCAGATGACGCCGTTCAAGATAGACGATCCAACTCGCGCGGCTTGGATCTTCGTACCCCTGCAGTATCGGCTCCAGCTCAGGGGGGCGCTTCGCGCCCAGAAAAATCTCGGGCGCGTACATGACCCCCAGACCTTGCCGCGCGGCAGAAAGAACGGCGTGCGGGTTGTTGGCCTGCCACCGGCCATGCACCCGAACCTCGATCGGGTCGCCCGAGCCGGGGTCGCGGAATACCCACCGGTCATTGTTGGTGATCAGGCACTGATGATGCCGCAGGTCGGCCGGATGGGTCGGCCTTCCGTGCCGGTCGAGATAGCCGCGCGCGGCCACGCAGACCATTCGTCGGGTTGCCAGACGTCGCGCGATCAGCCCGCTTTCGGTCAGCGTGCCATAGCGGATGGCAAAGTCGAAGCCTTCCTCGGTCAGGTTCAGAAGGCGCGAATTGAAGTCGATGGTGACCGAGAGCTTGGGGTGCAGGCTTGCGAACCGCGCCAAAGCGGGCGCCACGAATTGTTCCGCAAATGGCCCGGCGGCCGACACGCGAATGCGCCCCGCGATCTGGGCCCGATCCCCTGCCGCCGACTGGTTCGCCTCTTCCAGACCCGCCACAAGCCCGGCCACCCGCGCGTGATAGTCGCGTCCGGCGTCGGTCAGGCGCACCACGCGGGTCGAACGCGCCAAAAGCTTGACGCCCAAACGATCCTCAAGCCGGGCGACCTGACGCGAGACATGACTGGCCGAAACCCCAAGCCGCCGGGCCGCAGCAGTGAAGCCCCCCGCCTCGACCACCATCAGGAATTCTTCCAGCCCGTCCCACAGCGCCATCTCGCAGCCTCATTATTACCTGTCAGCAATAATGCTTTGCCAAATCCGGCACTAATCAACAAGCGGCAACAGCCATATATCCCGTCACACAAGACACGGGCCGGGTGAACCGGCCGAACTAGGAGAAAACACATGGCTTCGACTGCAAAGAGAATTCTGGTCGTCCTGACATCGCATGACCAGCTGGGCGACACCGGAGAAAAGACCGGGTTCTGGCTCGAGGAGCTGGCCGCTCCGTATTACGTGTTCAAGGATGCCGGGGCCGAATTGACAATGGCCTCGCCCAAAGGTGGCCAGCCGCCGCTGGACCCCAAAAGCAGCGCACCCGACAGCCAGACCGACGACACCCGCCGGTTCGAGGCCGACCCCGAAGCGATGGCGGCATTGGCCAACACGGTCAAACTGTCCGAGGTGAACGCCCACGACTATGACGCGATCTTCTATCCCGGTGGGCACGGGCCGCTGTGGGACCTTGTGTCGGATGAGAAATCGATTGATCTGATCGAGACGTTCTGGTCAGCGGGGAAACCGGTCAGCGCCGTGTGTCACGCCCCGATCGTTCTGGCGAACGCCAAGGCCGCGGACGGGTCGCCCTTGGTCAAGGGTCGTACCGTCACCGGCTTCACGAATGAAGAAGAAGACTCCGTCGGCCTGACCGAAATCGTGCCCTTGCTGGTCGAGGATACGATGAAAGACAGGGGTGCGCAGTTCAGCAAGGTGGAGCCGTTCCAACCGCATGCCGTGCAGGACGGCAAACTGATTACCGGGCAGAACCCGGCGTCGTCCGCTGCGGTTGCAAGGAAAGTGCTTGAGGCGCTTGAGGCCTGAGGACGTTCAATGCGGTACGGGGCGGGACATGATGTGCCCCGCCCCTTTTGATGTCAGCTCGGCGCCTTGGTCTTGCGCAGATAGGGGAAGATCGTCTCGAACTCGCCGAACTTCTCCTTGGCTTCGTCATTCGAAACCGACGGCGGGATGATCACGTCTTCGCCCGGCACCCAGTTGGCCGGAGTGGCCACGCCCTTGGCGCTCATCTGCAGGCCGTCCAGCGCGCGCAGAATTTCGGCGAAATTCCGGCCCACGGTCATCGGATAGGTCATCGACAGTTTCAACTGCTTGTCCGGCCCGATGATGAAGACCGAGCGCACCGTGGCGCTGTCCGCCGGGGTTCGGCCGTCGGGCAGATATGCCTCGGCGGGCAGCATGTCGAAGGCCTTGGACACTGCCAGTCCGTCATCGGCGATGATCGGAAAGCCGGGGTTGGCCTTGCCATAGGCCTCGATGTCTTTCTTCCACTTCTTGTGGTCCTCGACCCCATCGACCGAAACACCGATCACCTTGGTGTTGCGCTTGGCCCATTCGTCGTTCAACTGCGCCACGGCCGAAAACTCGGTGGTGCAGACCGGAGTGAAATCCTTGGGGTGCGAGAAGAGGATCGCCCAGCTGTCGCCGATCCAGTCGTGGAACTGGATGGTGCCCTGGTCCGTTTCAGCGGTGAAATTGGGGACGGTATCGTTGATGCGCAAACCCATGATGCATCTCCTTTCCTGTGAAAACCCGAGTCGGTTGGTGCAAACCTAATCACTTTGCCCTCAGGTTAAACCATTGATGTGGCACAGGGGCAAAAAACGTGCGATCAATAATTTGATCAAATTTCCAGAATTGCCTTGCCCCAAGGGGGCCGCAGTGACAGAGTGCCCGGGAAAACCGACCGCGCGGTCGAATGAATGCGGATCAAGAGGACACGCCATGATCGAGAAACGCGACTTTTACATCAACGGCCAGTGGGTCGCCCCCAGCCAAGCCAGTGATTTCCATGTGATCGACCCCTCGACCGAGGAGCCCTGCACGGTGATTTCTCTGGGCGGTCAGGCCGATACCGACGCGGCCGTGGCGGCGGCCAAGGCGGCGCTGCCGGGCTGGATGGCCACGCCGGTCGAAGAGCGCATCGCGCTGGTGGAAAAGCTGATCGAGATCTACCCCACCCGTGCCGAAGACCTCGCGCAGGCGATGTCGATGGAGATGGGCGCACCGATCGACATGTCGCGCACCCAGCAGGTGGGCGCCGGGATATGGCACCTGAAGAATTTCATTCGAGCAGCCAAGAATTTCCAGTTCGAGCGCCCCCTGGGCGACCACGCCCCCAATGATCGGATCATCTACGAGGCAGTCGGCGTCGCCGCGCTGATCACCCCGTGGAACTGGCCGATGAATCAGATCACGCTCAAGGTGGGCGCGGCGGCGATCGCGGGCTGCACCATGGTTCTGAAACCGTCCGAGCAGAGCCCGCTGAACGCGATGATCTTTGCCGAGATGATGCACGAGGCGGGCTTCCCGCCGGGTGTCTTCAACCTGGTGAACGGCGACGGCGTGGGCGTGGGTTCGCAACTGTCGGGGCATCCGGACGTCGACATGGTCAGCTTCACCGGCTCGACCCGTGCGGGCACGGCGATTTCCAAGAACGCCGCCGACACGCTCAAGAAGGTGCATCTGGAACTGGGCGGCAAGGGCGCCAACGTGATCTTTGCCGATGCCGATGACAAGGCGGTCAAGCGCGGCGTGCTGCACATGATGAACAACACCGGTCAGAGCTGCAACGCGCCCAGCCGGATGCTGGTGCAGCGCCCGATCTATGACCAAGCGGTGGAAACCGCGGCCGAGGTGGCGGGCAAGGTCACCGTGGGGCCGGCGATGCAGGAAGGCCGCCATATCGGCCCCGTCGTGAATGAGCTGCAATGGACAAAGATCCAGGCCCTGATCCAGAAAGGCATCGACGAGGGTGCGCGCCTGGTCGCCGGCGGTCCCGGTCGCCCCGAAGGGTTCAACAAAGGCTATTTCGTGCGCCCCACCGTGTTTGCCGACGCCAACAACCAGATGACCATCGCGCGCGAGGAGATCTTTGGCCCGGTCCTGACGATGATCCCCTTCGATACCGAGGAAGAGGCCATCGAGATCGCCAATGACACGCCATATGGCCTGACCAACTATGTTCAGACGCAGGACGGCGCCCGCGCCAACCGCATGGCGCGGCGCCTGCGGTCGGGCATGGTCGAGATGAACGGCCAATCGCGCGCTGCCGGTTCGCCCTTTGGCGGCATGAAACAGTCCGGCAACGGGCGTGAAGGCGGTGTCTGGGGGCTGGAGGACTTTTTGGAGGTCAAGGCCGTCAGCGGCTGGACCCCGGAATAACCCCGGCACAGGAAAGTTCAAAATGCGGGGCAAGGCGCGGACAGGCACCTTGCCCCGTTTGCGTCAGGCCGGACGCACCACCAGTTGTGGCTCGCCGTTCGACGTATGGCGAGCTGACCGACCGTCCCAGCCGATCTGACCGCTGACGCGCTGGCGAAAGGCCGAGAAGCTGTCAAAGGTCACCACGTCGACCGGGGTGTCGAACTGCAGCGTGATCCGCCGCTGCGCGCCGTCGCCCAGCATCGTCAGGCCGCGGATTTCCCCGGTGAAGGGCTGGCCCAGATAGGTGCCCCGCACGCGGTCTCCGACCTTCAGGTGCAGCCGGTTTCCGGCCATCGCGTGCAACGTGTTCCAGTCGCGCGCGCCGTGCTGATGGGCGATCATCTCAAGCGATTGCGCATGGCTCAGGGCCACGCCGGCGCCACGCAGTTTCTCGCGCAGGCGTTTGGCCTGCACTTTCAGCTCGCCCACGGGGGCGATGGTTCGGATCTGTGTCATGTCTTGCCTCGTTTCCAGAAACGGGCGCGAGTATTGGACGGGGCTCGCCTTGCCATCCGCGCGCCGGGAAAGGGCAACAGATGTGGTTTGAACCGGGTTTCACCAAAGCCAAAGGGCCGCGAGCGGCAGGAGACCCGAACCTGCGCGCCTTTTGGCAGGCGCGAGACCCCAAGTCAATCAGGCATCGGCCTGCGCCGCCTCGTAGGCCAGCATGGCGCGTTTGACGGGCAACCCCCAGTGATAGCCGCCCAGGCCCCCCGATTTGCGCAGCGCGCGGTGGCAGGGGATCAGCCAACTGACCGGGTTGCGGCCCACCGCCGTGCCCACTGCCCGCACCGCCTGCGGCGTGCCCACGGCCTGCGCTATCTGGGAATAGGTCGTCACCTGGCCCGAGGGGATCTGCATCAGCGCCTCCCACACCTTGATCTGCAAGGGTGAGCCGATCAGGTACAACGGCGTAGGCTCCAGCCGGTCGCTGGCCGCGCCAAATGCCGACAGGACCCACGGGCGCAGGCGCATCGGGTCCTCGACAAAGTCGGCCAGAGGCCAGCGCGACAGCATGTCCTGCATCGCGGCCTCTTCACCGGTCTCGGCGGCAAAGGCCATGCCGCAGATGCCCTTGGCCGTGCCCATCACCAGTGCCGGGCCAAAGGGGCTTTCGAACCAGCCCCAATAGATGGTCAGCCCCGCGCCCTTGCGGGCGTATTCGCCGGGGCTCATCGCCTCCCATTTCAGGAAGAGGTCGTGCAGGCGGCCGCTGCCGGACAGGCCGACACTGTGCGCGGTCTCCAGCGTGGTGAACCGCTCGCGCAGCAGCGCCTTGGCATGGCCCAGCGTCAGGTACTGCTGGTAGCGTTTCGGCGACACGCCCGTCCAGCGCGAGAACAGGCGCTGGAAATGGGCGGGGCTCATGTCCATCTGGCGGGCCAGTTCTTCCAGCGACAGCGACTCGCCGCCCTGGTCGATCAGATCGATCGCGCGCCGCATCACGTTGTAGTGGTACCCGGATTCGGATGTCTGGACGTTCATGGCATTCACCTTGCTGTGGCTTGTCCCATCCTAGCCGCGCCGGGCCCGACCGTGCGACCCGAAACTTGCGTATTGGCGGTGCAGCGGGCTTTGGGCTTGTCACCCGGCACCGCGGGCGGCATTAAGGCCCGGATGGCAAAGCAGCTTGATTATCACACGATCCGCGAGATCTTTACCCGGTTCCAGCAGGCCGACTCCGAACCCAAGGGCGAGCTTGAGTACGTGAACGTGTACACGCTTGTCGTCGCCGTGGCGCTGTCGGCGCAGGCGACCGATGCGGGCGTCAACAAGGCCACCCGCGCGCTGTTCAAGATCGCGGACACGCCGCAGAAGATGCTCGACCTCGGCGAAGAGGGGTTGATCGAGCACATCAAGACCATCGGCCTGTTCCGCCAGAAGGCCAAGAACGTCATCAAGATGTCGCGCATCCTGGTCGAGGACTACGGCGGCGAGGTGCCCAACTCGCGCGCCGCACTGCAGTCGCTGCCGGGCGTCGGGCGCAAGACCGCGAACGTGGTGCTGAACATGTGGTGGCGATACCCGGCGCAGGCGGTGGACACCCATATCTTTCGCGTCGGCAACCGCACGGGTATCTGCCCCGGCAAGGATGTGGATGCCGTGGAACGCGCCATCGAAGACAATATTCCCGTGGACTTTCAGCTTCACGCCCATCACTGGCTGATCCTGCACGGCCGGTACCACTGCAAGGCGCGCAAGCCGCAATGCGGCACCTGCCTGATCCGCGACCTGTGCCAATTCGAGGACAAGACCCTATGAAAACCTATCACCTGACCGGCATCGGCAACGCCGTTGTGGACGTCATCTCTCAGGCCGACGACAGCTTTCTCGAGATGATGGGAATCGAGAAGGGTATCATGCAGCTGATCGAACGGGAACGCGGCGAGGTGCTGTATGCGGCCATGGAAAACCGGGTGCAGACGCCGGGCGGGTCGGTGGCCAACACCATCGCGGGCGCGGGTGCGCTGGGTCTGGACGCGGCCTTTATCGGGCGGGTGCACGATGATGCGCTGGGCCGGTTCTATGCCGATGCGATGAACGAGGACGGCGTGGATTTCGTGAACCCGCCGGTGCCGGGGGGCGAGCTGCCAACCTCGCGCTCGATGATCTTCGTCTCGCCCGATGGCGAACGGTCGATGAACACCTATCTGGGGATTTCCTCGGAACTGTCCTCGACGGACGTGCCGGCCGAGGTGGCGGGCAACAGCCAGATCATGTTCCTCGAGGGGTATCTGTTCGACAAGGAGAAGGGCAAGACCGCCTTCCTGGAGGCCGCGCGCGACTGCCGCAACGGCGGCGGCAAGACCGGCATCGCCATCTCCGACCCGTTCTGCGTCGAGCGTCACCGTACCGATTTCCTGCTGCTGATCGAACACGAGCTGGATTTCGTGATCGGCAACGAGGCCGAGATCAAATCGCTGTTCGAGACCGACGACCTGGAAGAGGCGCTGGCCAAGACCGCTGCGATCTGCCCGCTGGTGGTCTGCACCCGCTCGGGCGACGGGGTGACGGTTCTGCACGACGGCACGCGTATCGATGTACCGGTCGAGAAATTGGTGCCGGTGGACGCCACCGGCGCGGGCGACCAGTTCGCCGCCGGATTCCTGTTCGGCATGGCGACGGGCCGCGACTATGAAACCTGCGCCAAAATCGGCAACGTCTGCGCCCGCGAGGTGATCAGCCATATCGGTCCGCGGCCGGATACCAACGTGCTGGAGTTGTTGCGGGAGGAAGGGTTGGTTTGAAGTTCAGCAAGCCCGTTCTGAACAAAGTCCATCGTTGATTGCAATACGATTGATTTTCTCTGCCTGTGGTATGGTTGTTTGGCACGGGGGAGAACTTCAGATGTCCAAAACAGCACTGGTCACAGGGGCTTCAAGTGGAATCGGCCGGGGAGTGGCGATCAATCTTGCTGCGCAGGGTTGGCACGTACTCGCGCATGGGCGGCGTGAAAACGAGCTTCGGGAAACGCTTGCCCAAATTAGGAAAGCCGGCGGGACCGGGGATTTCTTCACCGCTGAGATGGGCGATATGGAAGCCGTGGCGGCTCTTGCGGACTGGGCATTGTCTCACGACCGCCTGGACGCGCTTGTGCATTGTGCAGCCAAATTTACCTACGGAGAAGTGTCCACTGAACGATTTGACGACTGGGACCAGTCCATTGATCAGGTGCTCCGAGCAACAATTCGGCTTACGGCGCATGTTTTGCCAGCCATTCGGGAATCGGAAGGGGCATTTGTCTACGTCTGCGGCCCAACATCATGGCTTGGGTGGAAGAATCACGCCATTCACTGCGCATTGAGACACGCTCAAGCCGGGTTCGCAAAGGCGCTTTTCGAAGATGCTCGCGAAAGCGGTGTCAGGGTAACGCTCGTTCATCCCGGCTTTGTAAACACACCCTCAGTCAACGATGCAGGCAAAGATCGCTCGCGTATGATCCAGCTTACCGATATCTCCAAGATGATCGTAACCGCAATCTCACTGCCGAATACGACTTGCGTAACCGAATTGACCCTGCGACCGCAGCGATCACCCTATCTTTGACATACCGATGTCGGAAGCGCGACCGGCAAGGTCTCGTCCGAAATACACCCGGAACGCGCGCATCACCCGCACTCTTTCCTCTCGCGTGAAGGGGAGGGGTTCGGTGGCATACTAATCGCCGCCACCCGAATCCAAGGCTGGAGTTGTTGCGACGAGAAGGGGTGCCGGGCCTTGCCCCCCTCTGCCGTTTTTTCTGGCAGGGCTGGCTCTGACAGCATTATGCTCTCCGTATTCAAAAGGGGGGCTGTCATGAGAGCACTGCTGTTCACGACCGGGTCGCCATTTGCACGGGCGGTCAGGATCGTTCTGGACGAACTTTCGCTGGATTACGAAAGGCGAGAGGAAATCACCACGCCCAGCGCCGAGCAACGCACGCAGGCGACGCCGACATTGCAGGTGCCGACATTCTGGGACGGCGATCTTGTGCTGTGGGAAAGCGGCACCATCGTCGAATACCTGCTGGCGACCTATCCGGACAGGCCGGAGGCCGCGCCCAAGCTGGCGCCCTTTGCCTATCGGCCCGGAGACGCGCAGTGGCAGGACAAGCTGGTGTTCTCGACTATCCAGACCTTCGGCAACGCGGCCACGACCATCTCGCAAATGAAATGGTCCGGGGTGAGTGTGGACCAGAACGCGCATCTGCAGCGGTCGGCCGAGAAGCTGGCCCACATCCTGGGATGGCTGGAGGAACGGCTGACCGGGGAGGACGGATTCGTACCCGGCTACCTGTCGATGCAGGACATCTTTCTGGCCGCCCATGTGCGTTTCGTGCAGGCCCGGCCGCTTGGGGTGGATCTGAAGCTGGACCGTTACGGCAAGGTTTCGGCGCTGCTCGACCGGCTGGATGCGCGCGACAGTTTCAAGGCAAACCCGATCTGGTGGTGGGAACCGGGCGTCGTCAGCTATGAGCCCGACGGTACGCCTGTCTATGCAAAACAGAATGCCTGAGCCGTCACCCCGGCTCGGAGTTGCGGCGGCCTGTTTTAGCGCAGATACCCACGAAAAGCGTCCATGACGCGCTCGTAGACCTCGCGCTTGAAGGGTACGATCTCGGCGATCAGGTGGTCGGGGTCCTGCCATTTCCAGCGGGTGAATTCGGGGTGGTCGGTCTCGATGTCGATCTGGTCGTCGGTTCCCAGAAACCGCAGCAGGAACCATTTCTGCTCCTGCCCGCGGAAGCGGCCCTTCCAGATGTGGGGCACAATGTCATGCGGCAGGTCATAGGGCAGCCAGCCGTCGGTCTCGGCCACGATTTCCACGAGGTCGGGAGTGACGCCGATTTCCTCCTGCAACTCGCGCAGCGCGGCCTCGCGGGGGGATTCGCCCTCGTCCACGCCGCCTTGGGGCATCTGCCAGGCGTCCTCGAACCGGTCGTTGCGCTGGCCGACAAAAATCTGACCCTGATCGTTCATCAGCATCAGGCCCACGCAGGGGCGGTAGGGCAGTTTGGCGATCTGTTCTGGGGTCATGGGCGGGCCTCGTGATGTGGTTGGCCAAGCTGTAGCAACTGGCAAAGCGGCGGCAAAGGGGGTGACGTCAGGTTTCGCGTGACACCGGCGCGGTGCGGCGCGATTGTCGGCCCCGAATTGAGGGAGAGTTTCAAGATGACTGCGTACCCGAACCTGCTGGCCCCGCTGGATCTGGGCTTCACCACGTTGAAGAACCGGGTCCTGATGGGCTCGATGCATACCGGGCTGGAGGAAACCGGCGACTGGAACCGGGTGGCCGAGTTCTATGCGTCGCGCGCGCGCGGTGGCGTGGCGCTGATGGTGACGGGCGGCATCGGGCCGAACCTCGAAGGCTCGGTCCTGCCGGGGGCTGCGATGATGGCCAGCGACAAGGATGTGGCGAACCACTCGGTCGTCACCGACCGGGTGCATCAGGCGGGTGGCAAGATCGCCATGCAGATCCTGCATGCGGGCCGCTATGCCTATGGCCCGAAGTGCGTGGCCCCCAGCCCGGTGAAATCGCCAATCTCGCCCTTCCCCCCCAACGAGCTGGACGAAGAGGGCATCGAGAAGCAGATCAGCGACATCGTGAACGCCGCCGTGCTGGCCCAGAAGGCGGGCTATGACGGGGTCGAGATCATGGGGTCCGAGGGGTATTTCATCAACCAGTTCCTGGTGACCCACACCAACAAGCGCTCCGACCGCTGGGGCGGATCCTATGAGAACCGGATGCGCCTGCCGCTGGAAATCGTGCGCCGCACCCGCGAGGCGGTGGGCACCGATTTCATCATCATCTACCGCCTGTCGATGATCGACCTTGTGCCCAATGGCTCGACCCATGAAGAGGTGGTGCAGCTGGCGCAAGCGGTCGAGAAGGCCGGGGCGACGATCATCAACACTGGCATCGGCTGGCACGAGGCTCGGATTCCCACAATCGCGACCAGCGTCCCGCGCGCGGCCTTTGCCTGGGTGACGAAGAAACTGATGGGCAAGGTGAGGATTCCGGTCATCACCTCGAACCGGATCAACACGCCCGAAGTGGCCGAAGAAGTGCTGTCGACCGGCTGCGCCGACATGGTCTCGCTGGCGCGGCCGATGCTGGCGGATGCGGATTTCGTGTCCAAGGCGATGGCTGGTGAATCGGCCAAGATCGCGCCCTGCATCGCCTGCAACCAGGCCTGTCTGGATCACACCTTCAGCGGCAAGCTGACCTCGTGCCTGGTGAACCCGCGTGCCTGCCACGAGACCGAGCTAGTGATCGAAAAGGCCGCCGCGCCCAAGCGCGTGGCCATCGTGGGCGCGGGTCCGGCGGGCTTGGCCACGGCGATGACAGCGGCGGAACGCGGCCATGACGTGACCGTGTTCGACAAGGCCGACGAGATTGGCGGCCAGCTGAACATGGCCAAGCAGGTGCCGGGCAAGGAAGAGTTCTGGGGCTTGGTGGACTGGTATCGCACCATGCTCGACAGCCTTGGCGTCAAGGTGGAACTGGGCCGCGCGGTTGGCGCCGACGATCTGGCCGGGTTCGACGAGGTGGTGATCGCCACCGGCGTCAACCCGCGCGACCCGCAGATCCCCGGCGAGGACCGCGACAATGTCGTGAACTATATCGACGTGCTGCGCGACAAGGCCCCGGTGGGCAAATCGGTGGCCGTGATCGGCGCGGGCGGCATCGGGTTCGACGTGTCGGAATACCTGCTGGAGGAGGGCCATTCGCCCACCACAGACCTGCCCTTGTGGATGAAGGAATGGGGCGTCGCCGACCCTGAACAGCACCGCTCGGGCCTCGCGCCCGAAGGCCCGCAGCCCGAGGCGCCCAAGCGGCAGGTCACGCTGCTGCAGCGCAAGAAACAGGCGCATGGCAAGGGGCTGGGCAAGACCACCGGCTGGATCCACCGTGCAACGCTGAAGATGAAGGATGTCAACTTCGTTGGCGGCGTGAACTATGAGCGCATCGACGACGAGGGGCTGCATGTCTCGTTCGGAGAAGAGCGCGCGGACCCGACGGTTATCAAAGCCGATACGATTGTCCTTTGTGCCGGACAGGTGCCCGAGCGGTCGTTGGCCGATGCGCTGATCGAACGCGGGATCACCCCGCATGTGATCGGCGGCGCGGATGTGGCCGCGGAACTGGATGCCAAGCGGGCGATCAACCAGGGCACGCGGCTGGCCGCTGCACTTTAGGGAAGACCCGTTCCGTCCACTGCCCCAAGGCGAGAACACCCAGACAAAAGAAAGCCACCCGAACGATGCCCGGGTGGCTTTTTTGAGAGTTGAGCCAATTCCCCGCCTTAAACGGAAAAAGTCAGACCTGTCTCGTTCTCGAACAGTACCAGGTATTCCTGGTAGTCCCGAAAGGCGCGGCGCAGAAGAATTTGTGACGCTGGCTTCGCGCGCCAGGGCTTCTTGCCCCCGATATAGTGCCACATCTTCGGGTTTCGGCTTGCCTGTTTCAGTTGGTCTCGAAATTCGGCAGAGGTATGCCGGAATTTCGGACTGTGCGCGTCGTACCAAATCTGCGGCCGCGTGTTCCACTGCTGAGGAAGTCTGAGCCACTGGCCCGCAAAAATCTGGTTCATCCGATCCTGCTCGGGCAGGTCGTGGATATGCGGGATCAGCTTGTCGAAATCGCCCAGCTCCTTGCCTGCGGGTGAGTTCCGGATCGCTTCGCAATCCATCAGAAGGATGCCCGCGTTGAAGTAGTTCTCGCCGGGCAGAAAGCCCAACCGGATGCTGCGCAAAACGCGCGTTACCGACTTTTGGTGTTCGTGCCCCGGCCTGAGAACACTCTGCATGGATGGGCGCAGAAAGCGACCTTCGCCCAGCGTGACCAATCCCATGTCGACACAGGCCCCGATCCCGTGGCCATTCATGTCGAGATCCTGCAACTCGCAGACATCGCCCAGCACAAGAGTGTCGGCGTCAATGAACAGACACCGGCCCGAAAAGAAGTCTGGCAGAAACAACGGCAGCAGCGTGATTTTCGGGTATTTCGTCTTGAACTCTGAAAATCGGCCGAGCGTCTCGGACTGGAACTCCCGATAGCGGACCGTGCCGTTGTCGACGGCGCGGTCCAGCTGTTCGACGGCTGCGATGTCCTGTGCGGTGAAATCCTGACCGAAAATGGTAACGTCAACAGGCCGGCTGGCGTTCTTGACCACGGAATAGGCCGACAGCAATGCGGGATACAGAAAGTTCCGGTCGACCCCAAAAACAACGTTCATTCAAATACCATGGCTCCGCCCCTGATCGGGATCGTGTATAGGCGAGGCAAGCACATGCAATCAAACCGAAACCGTCCCGCCGCTGTCGGCGGGTTGGTCCCGGCGCTGCGGTTGGTCGGTACGGGTTACTCCACGGTGATCGTTATCACCTCGGAAACGATCGGCGTCGCGTGAGGCACATGACCCGCATCGCCCAGGACCAGTTGCAACGTGTGCGTCCCGGGGGCAAGCTCCAACGTGACTTCGGTCTGACCACCGCCAAAGTGCAGGTGGTTGTCATCAGCCGGCAGTCCATCGGCCAGTTCGTCGGCCCCGTCCTCACCCTGACCCAATGGGGGGCGATCGATCAGCAAATGGTGATGGCCGGTGTTTTCCTTTTCGGTCCCGGCTGGCGCAACGCCCATACCGCGGAGGCCAAAGACCACCGTCAACGGCGACGTTACCGTGTCGCCGTCCGACAGGTTGACGAAATAGACTTCGGCGTCCGGGTTCGATGGCGTCTCCCCTCCGGCCCAGGCCAAGGGGGCAAACAGGCAAAAAATAGTTGCTAGAATGGCTTTCATGATCTCCTCCCTGGTCACAAAAATGCCATTCTGACTTTAGCACGTTGCGAGAAATTACCAGAAAAGAACACGCAAACAGGGGGCGGATGCAGGCGGGAAACCACTGTTTCCGCGTTTCCGAAGCGCAAACGATCCGATTCAAAACCCTGATATTATCCCATGTCTGCCCAGTTTCCGCCCAGATTGGAGGCGATGGTCGGTCAACGAACAGACGACCTGGGGAACGAGAATGGACCGACTGACAGAAATGGAGGCCTTCGCCAACGTGGTGGACCAAGGTGGTTTCACCGACGCGGCCAAAAAGATGGGCATTTCCAAATCAGCCGTGTCAAAGCACGTGTCGAGCTTGGAGGCCCGCTTGGGCGCGCGTTTGCTGAACCGCACGACGCGCCGCGTGTCGCCGACCGAGATCGGGCTGGCCTATTACGACCGCGCACGCCGCGTGCTGAATGATGCAGGCGAAGCCGACGCGCTGGTGACGTCGATGCAATCGGCGCCTTCGGGTCTGCTGCGCATCAGTGTGGCCACTGATTTCGGGGTGAACCACCTGTCACCCGTTCTTTCGGGTTTCCTGGCGGCCTATCCCGACATCACCGTGAACATGGTCTTGAACAATCGCTATGTCGAACTGATTTCCGAAGGGTTCGACGTGGCCGTGCGTATCGGCGAACTGGAAGACAGCACCCTGCGCGCGCGCAAGCTGACCGAAACGGTCAAACGCATGGTTGCGGCCCCCAGCTATATCGAGAAGTTCGGGCGCCCGGCAAAGATCGATGACCTCAACGAACACAAGCTGCTGCATTACTCCAGCCAGTCCTCGGGCAACGTCTGGAAGTTGACTGCGCCCTCGGGCGAAAAGAGGCAGGTGCGCACGGCCGGTTGGCTGAGCGTGAACGACGGACAATCCCTGTTGAATGCGGCGATCTCGGGCCTCGGAATCGCTTATCTGCCCAGCTATCTTTACGCGGACGCGCTGAAATCCGGCCAGGTGGTCGACGCGATGCCATCGTTGCCGGACGAGGTTCAGGGCGTCTATGCGGTGTACCCGCCGGGCCGGTTCACCCAGCCCAAGGTGCGGGCGTTCATTGATTTCCTTGTCGAGTCCTTTGCCGAAAAAGGTCCGATGGATTGGTAAGACCTCCCAGTGAAGACTGACCGGCCCGCGCAAGTTGCGCGGGCTTTTTTTCTTGGTCAGTTCAACAGCAGAACAGCCTCGACCCGGCGGTTCTGTTCGCGCCCTTCCGGGGTGGCGTTGGAAACGATCGGGGCGAGGTAGCCGACGCCCTGCGCTTGCACGCGGTCTTCGGCCACTCCATGTGCCTCAATCAATCGCGCACGGACAGCCTGAGCGCGGCGCGTGCTGACCTCGATATTGGCCTGCAGGTCGCCGGTGTCGTCGGTGTGCCCAACCAGCGCCAGCCGCGCGCCGGGGGTTTCGGCCAGGTAGCCAGCCAGCAGGCCCAGCGACTCGAATGGCCCGGCCCCCAAGGCGACCTCGCCCGTCTCAAAGCTGAGATCGCCGAGTATCACGTGTCCATCCCGTACAAGGCTGGCAACCAGCCCGTCGCCGCCAATCACCGTTTCCTCGACCACCAGCGGCGGTGGGGTCTTACCCTTCGGAGTGACGCGGATCATCTGCACATACCCGTCGGGCTGGTTTCGGCTGATCAGCAAGGTCAGGGCTTCGGCTCCACGAGTGGCTGACAGAAATCGATAGTCATTGATTGCCACATACATGTCGGGCGTCGGCACCACCTCGGTTCCAAAGCGGAAGTCGAACCCACCGCAAGTGCGGGCCTCACATTCGAAAGCGATCTCGAAACCCTGCGCCTTGAGCTGATCCCGCAGCGGGTCGAGGATCTGCAGCGTCGTGCTGGATCCGGCCTGCAAGCGCCATGTGGTGCGCTCGATCCGGCCTTCGACCGTACGCGCGGGAACGGCGTTGTCTGCAAACGGGCCGGTCGGCAATTGGTAGCTGTCCAACGGGCTGACGCGCTGGCTGATTTGTCGCGCGCTCGCCGGCAGCGACAGGTCCTGCGCCGCCACAGGACCCGCGATCAGACAGAAAAGAAGGACAGCAAATCGGGTCATCGAAACTGCGCGTGATACTCGTCATTGGGCACCATCGCCGTGGCACTAGCGACCCGGTTGGACATGTTGAAGAAGCCCGCAACATTTGCGATGTCCCAGATGTCGCGGTCGGTGAACCCCGCATCGCGCAGGTGCTGGCGGTCCGGTTCCTCGATCTCGGCGCTTGCTGTGGTCATCTTTGCGGCGAAGTCCAACATCGCGCGCTGGCGGGCATCCAGCGGCGCCACACGGTAGTTCATCACCAGCATTTCACCCAGCTTGGGATCACCTGACAGCTGACGCACGGCGGCACCATGGGCCACCAGGCAATAGAAGCACCGATTGATCGACGAGACCACGACTGCGATCATCTCACGTTCCAGCTTGCTGAGCCCGCTGTCCGCCAACATCAGGTCATTGTAC
>NZ_JBXWSK010000051.1:0-24062 GCF_059613385.1 Ruegeria sp. BHSA162 | reverse complement strand
GCGAACATGGCGTGTCGCTGGTTAAGGGCGCGCGGATCGCTGTGGAGCAAGGGCTGATCAAGGGCAAGGGCGGCGCGGCTCTGCGTGAACTGGTAGAAGGGCTGGCGCGCTGGAACGCGATGACCCGCGGCCCCCGGATCGAGATCGAGGATGATGCGGTCATCGACGACGGAACCGCGCCCGTGCGCTATGGCCCGCCCGAGGTGTCGCATATCGAACTGGCGCAGATCGTGCTGGACGAATCCGGCTATACCGCCCACTGGCAGAACGACAAGACGCCCGAGGCGCCGGGTCGGCTGGAAAACCTGAAGGAACTGGTCAACCAGCTGGACAATTTCGAGAACCTGCAAGGGTTCCTGGAGCATGTCAGCCTGGTGATGGACAACGAACAGGACAGCGGCGGGCCCAAGGTATCGATCATGACCCTGCACGCGGCCAAGGGGCTGGAGTTTCCCGCCGTGTTCCTGCCGGGATGGGAGGACGGTCTGTTCCCGTCGCAACGGTCTATGGACGAAACCGGCCTCAAGGGGCTCGAGGAGGAACGTCGTCTGGCCTATGTGGGCATCACCCGCGCCGAAGAGGTCTGCACCATTTCCTTCGCCGCCAACCGGCGCGTGTTCGGGCAATGGCAGAACGCGATGCCTTCGCGTTTCATCGACGAATTGCCCGAGGATCATGTCGAGGTTCTGACGCCTCCGGGTCTCTACGGCGGCGGCCAGATGTCGGCAGGTATTGAGACCCGCGCGGCGCAGGCCAATGTCTACAACTCGCCGGGCTGGAAACGGATGCAGGCGCGGCAGGGGCAATACGGCATGTCGCAGCCGCGTGAATCCCGCAACACCGTGATCGACGCGACCGCCGTGGCCAGCTTTACCCTGGGCGAGCGGGTGTTCCACCAGAAGTTCGGCTATGGCGGCGTGGTCGGGATCGAGGGGGACAAGGTCGAGGTCGAGTTCGACAAGGCCGGAACCAAGAAGGTCGTCGCGCAGTATCTATCCGCAAAAGACGACGTGCCGTTCTGATCCAGCGGAATGTGCCTCCCGGCACATGCTCGACTTTTTTGTTTGGCGCCCGGTCCTGCCCGTGGCGCCTTTTTCATGCCGAATGAAAAAAAACGGCGGTTCCCAGGGAGGAGGAGGGAACCGCCGTTCTTGTCAACA
Source organism: Ruegeria sp. BHSA162 (assembly GCF_059613385.1). Lineage (NCBI taxonomy): Bacteria > Pseudomonadati > Pseudomonadota > Alphaproteobacteria > Rhodobacterales > Roseobacteraceae > Ruegeria > Ruegeria sp. BHSA162. The sequence continues at coordinate 22,902 of NZ_JBXWSK010000051.1, read as the reverse complement.
TCAGAGCAGGGAGGAGGAGAGCCCCGATGTATCCGAACCCGGGTTTTCCCCGGTATCTGAAGCGCGCGGTGACACCAGGGAGGAGGAAGGGTGCCACCGCGCTCTTTTCACATCGGGAAGGGAGGAGGAGAACCCGATGTATGCGTTTCCGGGTCTGGCCCGGTATTCGAAGGGCGCGGTGGCATCAGGGAGGAGGAAGATGCCACCGCGCGCTTTCAACATCAGAGCAGGGAGGAGGAGAGCCCCGATGTATCAGCATCCGGCAGGTTGAGGCCGGTATAGGGTGCGGCAGCATCAGGGAGGAGGAGAGATGCTGCCGCTGAAATACAGGTCCTATGGGAGGAGGAGTGGACCTGATCTCGGTGTTTCGTGGCGCTTAGCGCGCAAATTGTTCTTCGGCGGCCTGCATGGCCAGGCGACGGATCATCGAACGGTGCAGGCCCAGATCGGCCAGTTCGCGGTCCGACAGTTCTGACAGTTCGTTCACCGTCTGGCGGTACACGCGATAGCGTGCGATACGGGTCTTCATGGTTTCGATCAGAGAGGCGAAACCAAATGTCGATGCGCTTTTGTGTGCGCTGTTGGTGCTTGCGACTGCCATGTTCGTTACCCAATCATCTGTCGTTGCCGCCGCTATGTTCCGGCGCTTGCTTGAGACTGAAGATAGGCAAATGCTGCGATTGCACAATACCGGACAGGATCAATGCTGCTATGCAGCAAGTGCATAGATTGACTGCCGGAATCCCGACACCCGTAAATATGCCTTTAAAATATGGAAATTTTCGTTAGCGCGAACTGCGGGGCATTGTTCCGGCCTGGCTGCCGCCCATCATTTGATGAAAATTTGCGCGCGTAAACGCGGAATTTGTGCGGTTCAGGACTGCGCGATTTTTGTGCGTCTGGCCCAACTCCCGATTTGGGCGGGGTCATGGGACTTTGTGGGACTGGCGGGAATTGGTGGGAAATTCGGGGCGGTCTCTCTTGGATTCGGCCTGGATCGCAGGGTGATTCGGCGCCATTTGGTCGAATAAGCGAGGGGTGTTGGGTGGAATCGGGGTTGTTGAGCATAAGATGTGGGAAATCGTGGGAAAATTTTTCCCGCGCAAAATATGTCTATATATTGTGTTTGGATATTACTAGTTGTCTACCTGTGGTCATTTTTCGTATTTGCGTATGAATTTCCACTGCTGTAGTTTTCCGAATCTAACCTTCTTGGAAAAAAAACTCATTGATTTCCATGAATTCCCATGGCATCCCTTATTCATCCGATGAGGACGAGGCACATGGGGCGCCAAACGACCCCGAACCAAAAATAAACAGGTTTCATACAGGCATCTCGCTTTCATCACTCAAGAGATCCGGCGCGCGGGCGAGCAGACATCCCCCCAGGTGGCGCGCGCAGCTGGACATCCCGCACAGCGGGTCAATGCGGCGGGTTGATCAGTGGCAGCAGATCAACCCGCCGTTTTTCATCCGGGGGAAGACGTAGGTGGGGCGCAAGCGAAAGGGACAGTCGTCTTGGCGCGCAGGTTTAGAGGTGAAAGCCACCACAAGGTGGACGCGAAGGGCAGGGTGTCGATCCCGGCCTCGTTTCGCCGTGTGCTCGAGGCCTCGGACCCCAACTGGCAGCCCGGTGACAATCCTGAACTGGTGATTGTTTACGGTGACCACCGTCGCAAATACCTTGAATGCTATACTATGGAGGCGATCGACGAGGTCGACGCCAAGATCGACGCGCTGCCGCGCGGCTCGATGCAGCGCAAGATGTTGCAGCGCCTGTTCCACGGGCAGTCTTTCCCGACCAATGTCGATGAAACAGGTCGCCTGGTGTTGCCGGCCAAGCTGCGCAACAAGATCGGGTTGGAAGGCGAGGCGTTTTTTATCGCCGCGGGCGACACGTTCCAGATCTGGAAGCCCGAGACATACGAGGCCGAGGAACTGGCCGCCACCGAAGACTGGTTGGACGAACTGCCCGAGGATTTCGATCCGATGCAGTTCCTTGACGGCATCGAAGGTGCGTGACGGCATGGCCGGCGCGGATCACACTTCATCTGACAAACCCCATATTCCCGTTCTGCTGCGCCCTTTGCTGGACGCGGTCCAGCCGGTTTCCGGCACCTGGCTGGATGGTACCTTTGGTGCGGGCGGCTATACCCGGGGTTTGCTTGAGGCTGGCGCCGACAAAGTAATCGGCGTCGATCGCGATCCATTGGCCTTTGAAATGGCGGCGGATTGGGCAGCCGAATATGGCGACCGGCTGGTGATGCAGCCGGGTGTTTTCTCGCGCATGGATGAATACGCCAGCGACCTCGACGGCGTGGTGCTGGACCTTGGTGTCTCGTCTATGCAGCTGGACCAGGCCGAGCGTGGCTTTTCCTTCATGAAAGACGGCCCGCTGGACATGCGCATGAGCCAGGAGGGCGAAAGCGCAGCTGATCTGGTCAACACCGCGACCGAGGAGCAATTGGCCGACATCCTGTTCCACTACGGTGAGGAGCGGGCCAGCCGCCGCATCGCGCGCGCCATCGTCAAGGCCCGCACCGAGTCGCCCATCACCACCACCCTGCGTCTGGCCGAGATCGTCGAATCCTGCCTGCCGCGCGCCAAGCCCGGACAATCCCATCCGGCCACTCGGTCGTTCCAGGCGTTGCGCATTGCGGTGAATGCCGAATACGAGGAGCTGTTCCAGGGCCTAATGGCCGCCGAGCGCGCGTTGAAGCCGGGCGGGCAACTGGCCGTGGTCACCTTCCACTCGGTCGAGGACCGGATGGTCAAACGCTTTTTCCAGTCGCGCGCGGGCAAGACCGGCCGTGCCAACCGCTATGCGCCCGAGATCCAGCAGGATCAGCCGCAATTCACATTGAAGACCCGCAAGGCCATCGGCCCCGACCCGCAGGAGTTGCAGGACAACCCACGCGCGCGCTCGGCCAAGTTGCGGGTTGCTGTTCGTACCGATGCTCCGGCGGGGGAAATTGATGCCCGCGCCATCGGTATGCCCATGATCGGGGGAAAGGCAAGATGAAGAGTATTCTGTTTGTATTGACCGCCTTGGGTGTTTTCGGCCTGGCCTTGTGGGCCTATCAGGAAAACTACCGCACCCAGCAGGTACTGAAGGAAACCCAATCCCTGCAGCACCAGATCGGCGCGGCGCAGGCCCGGCTGGCTGTATTGCAGGCCGAATGGGCCTATCTGAACCGCCCGGACCGACTGCGTGAACTGGCCGACCTGAATTTCGAGCGTCTTGCCCTGCTGCCGCTGCGCGCCGAGCAGTTCGGACGTGCCGACCAGATCGCCTATGCCGAGGATCCCGACCTGCCCATCGCCGACCCGATCGAATTGCAGGCGATCACCGACACCCAGGCCCTGGGCGAGGTGCAGATCCCATGACGCGCACACCGCTCCGCCCGCTTGCCCGCATCCTCGAGGCCCGCGCCCGCGGGGAAAACCCCAAGGTGATCGAACGCGAGAACATCCGCCGCCGCCACGAAGAGATGAAGGACCGCGCCCGCGCCCGCGCCGAGGGGCGGTTGCTGGTGCTCAGCGCGTTTTTCTTTGCGGCATTTGCCATTGTCGGGTTCCGGATGGGCGCATTGGCTACTTCGGAGGCGCAAGAGCCGCTAGCGAGCGCCCCGGGCGCGTCGATTGCCATGCAGCGGGCGAATATCGTGGACCGCGAAGGCCGAATCCTTGCGACCAACCTTGATACCTACTCCGTTTATGCCCAGCCCCCGCTGATGATCGACCCGATCGCGGCCGCGGAAAAGCTGGTGGCTATCTTCCCGGATCTGGACAAAGAGCGGTTGGTCAAGGACTTCACCGGCAAGCGTAAATTCCTCTGGATCAAAAAACGTATTTCACCGGAACAAAAGCAGGCGGTGCATGACATCGGCGATCCGGGCATCCTGTTCGGCCCGCGCGAAATGCGGCTCTATCCCAACGGCCGGCTGGCCGCGCATATCCTTGGCGGTTCAGGCTTTGGGCGCGAAGGCGTCTCGGCTGCCGAGGTGATCGGTGTGGCCGGGGTGGAAAAACAGTTCGATGACTATCTACGCGACCCGGCCAACGGAACCAAGCCGCTGCAGCTGTCGCTTGACCTGACCGTTCAGGCGGCGGTGGAACAGGTGCTGGACGGCGGCATGAAGATCATGAACGCCAAGGGCGCCTCGGCGGTGTTGATGAACGCCCATACCGGCGAAGTGATTGCTGCCGCCTCGTTGCCCTCGTTCGACCCGAACGACCGTCCGCGCCCGCCGACCTCGGGCTTTGACCCCTCGGACAGCCCTCTGTTCAACCGCTATGTGCAGGGCGTGTACGAATTGGGGTCGATCTTCAAGATCTTCACTGCCGCGCAAGCGGTCGATCTGGGGCTGGTGAATGCAGACACGATCATCGACACCTCGGGCCCGATGAAGATCGGGCGTTTCCCGATCGGCGAATTCAACGGCAAGAATTACGGCAAGATCAGCGTGGCCGATGTGATTGTGCACAGCTCGAACCGCGGCACGGGGCGGTTGGCGCTGCAGATCGGCGCCGAGCGCCAGCAACAGTTCCTGGACGCGCTGGGCATGTTCGACCCCACCCCGTTCGAGATCGTCGAGGCCAAGGGCGGGGTGCCGCTCAAGCCCAAGAAGTGGGGCGAATTGAGCACCGTCACCATTTCCTACGGCCACGGCCTGTCGACCAGCCCGATGCATCTGGCGGCGGGCTATGCGGCCATCGCCAATGGCGGGCATTATGTCAGCCCCACGATCTTGCGCCGCAACGGGCCGCAATACGGGCCGCGAGTGATGTCAGAAAACGCGGCCAAACAATCGCTGATGATGCTTCGCAAAGTGGTGACGGACGGAACCGCCAGCTTTGGTGACGTTCCGGGCTATGCCGTGGCCGGTAAAACCGGCACCGCCGACAAGCCCAAGCCGCGCGGCGGCTACTATGATGACAAGGTGATCGCCACCTTCGCTTCGGTCTTTCCGGCCTATGATCCGAAATATGTTCTGATTGTTGCGCTGGACGAACCGTCGATCCTGGCCTACGGCGAAAAGCGCCGCACGGCAGGCTGGACGGCGGTACCCGTGGCGGCCGAGTTGATCGGCCGCATCGCGCCGCTGCTGGGCTTGCGTCCGCGGCTTGAGCCTGAGGATCGCGCTGCTATAACGCTGACCTCGAATTAGGCAGTCCGACAGAGGTGGGTCATGGGCGCAAGGTCAAAGAAACTCAGCCAGCTGGCCCTGACCGCGCGCGGCGGTGCCGACCCGGAGATTACCGGGCTGGCGGTGGACAGCCGTCAGGTCAAGGACGGCTTTTTGTTCGCGGCGCTGCCGGGGACGCGCGTGCATGGCGGCGAATTCATCCAATACGCCTTGCGCATGGGGGCCGCCGCCATCCTGACCGATGCCGAAGGCGAGCGGATCGCCGCCGATGAACTGGCCGCCTCGGACGCCGCCCTGGTGGTGGTGCAGGACCCGCGCCAGACGCTGGCCTATACCGCCGCATTGTGGTTCGGGGCGCAGCCGCGCACCATGGTGGCGGTCACCGGCACCAACGGCAAGACCTCGATTTCGACCTTCGTGCGCCAGATCTGGACCGAACTGGGCCACATGGCCGTCAATCTCGGCACGACAGGGGTCGAGGGCGCGTGGACGGCACCGCTGGCCCACACGACACCCGAACCCATCACCCTGCATCGCTGTCTGGCCGAGGCCGCCGAGGCCGGCGTGACCCACGCAGCGATGGAGGCCTCGTCGCACGGGCTGGAACAGCGCCGGCTGGACGGTGTGCACCTGACGGCGGCGGGGTTTTCGAATTTCACCCAGGATCACCTGGACTATCACGCGACGTTCGAGGCCTATTTCGCCGCCAAGGCCGGCCTGTTCGACCGGGTTCTGCCGCAGGACGGAACGGCCGTGATCAACATGGACGACCCGAAAGGCGCCGCGATCCGTGATATCGCGCAGGCGCGCGGTCAGACAGTTTTGACCGTAGGCAGCGGGGATGTCGATCTTTGCCTGTTGAACCAACGGTTTGACGCCACCGGGCAGGATCTGCGCTTTGCCTGGCGCGGCAAGACCTTCCAGACCCGGCTGAACCTGATCGGCGGGTTCCAGGCCGAAAACGTTCTGCTGGCCTGCGGATTGGTCATCGCCAGCGGAGACGAGGCTGAACATGTCTTCGACACCCTGCCGCATCTGACCACGGTGCGGGGGCGGATGCAGTTGGCGGCGACCCGCAGCAACGGGGCGGCGGTATTTGTCGACTACGCGCACACGCCCGACGCCGTGGCCACCGCCTTGCAGGCGCTGCGTCCGCATGTGATGGGCCGGTTGATCGCCATCGTCGGCGCGGGCGGCGACCGCGACGCGACCAAGCGCCCGCTGATGGGCCGCGCCGCGGCCGAGAACGCCGACATCGTCTTTGTCACCGACGACAATCCGCGCTCGGAAGACCCCGCCGCCATCCGCGCCGCGGTGATGGCCGGGGCCCCCGACGCGACCGAGGTTGCCGACCGGGCCGAGGCCATCCTGCGCGGCATAGATGCATTGCAGCCGGGCGATGCGCTGCTGATCGCGGGCAAGGGGCACGAGACCGGGCAGATCGTGGGTGACCAGGTTCTGCCCTTCGATGATGTGGAACAGGCCAGCATCGCCGTGGCCGCGCTGGACGGGAGGGTCGCATGACACTCTGGACCGCATCCGAGGCCGCCGCCGCGACGGGCGGACGGGCCACGACCGACTGGCAGGCGGGCGGCGTGTCCATCGATACGCGTACGCTGCAACCGGGTGACCTGTTCGTGGCGTTGAAGGCGGCGCGCGACGGGCATGATTTCGTGGCGCAGGCGCTGGACAAAGGGGCTGCTGCCGCGCTGGTCACGCGGGTGCCCGAAGGTGTGGCCGCCGATGCGCCGCTGCTGATCGTCGATGACGTACAGACCGCGCTCGAGGCGTTGGGTCGCGCGGCCCGTGCCCGGTGCAAGGCCCGCGTGATTGGGGTGACGGGCAGTGTGGGCAAGACCTCGACCAAGGAGATGCTGGCGACCATCCTGTCGGATCAAGGCCGCACCCATGCCAGCGTTGCCAGCTACAACAACCATTGGGGCGTGCCGTTGACTCTGGCCCGGATGCCGCGCGACACCGAATATGCGGTGATCGAGATCGGCATGAACCACCCTGGCGAAATTGCACCCCTGGCGCGGCAGGCTCGCCCGCATGTGGCGCTGGTCACCACCGTCGCCGCGGTTCACCTCGAGGCGTTCGAGTCGGTTGCCGGCATCGCTCACGAAAAGGCCGCTATCTTTGATGGGCTGGAGGCCGGCGGCACCGCCATCGTGAACGCCGACCTGGATCATACCGTCATCCTGCGCACCTGCGCTGCCCGGCATGGCGCGGTGATCGTGGATTTCGGCCGCACCGCATCGGATTATCGGCTGACCGGCGTGACCCAGTCGCCCACGGACATCCACGTGACCGCCGAGGCCATGGGCCAGCCATTCGCTTTCGACGTGCAATCTGCGGGGACGCATTTTGCCATGAACGGTCTAGGCGCGCTGGCTGCCTGCGTCGCGCTGGGTGTCGAACTGGACGCGGCCATCACCGGCCTCGCCAAATGGGCGCCGGTCACGGGGCGGGGCGTGCGCGAGATGCTGGCCCTGCCGGACGGCGGGCAGATCGAGCTGCTGGATGACAGTTACAACGCCAATCCGACCTCGATGGCGGCGGCGCTGGATGTGCTGGCGGCAGCGAAGGGCGAAAGGCGCATCGCCTTTCTGGGCGACATGAAGGAGCTGGGTCCAAAAGAGCGCGCCATGCACGCAGGGCTGGCCGATGTGCCGGCCATGGCACGGATCGACAAGGTGCATTGCATCGGTCCGTTGATGCGGGCGCTGCACGAGGCCTTGCCCGAGGACAAGCGCGGGCTGTGGTTTGAGACCAGCGCCGAAATGGTTCTAGAGCTGCCGCAGCTGGTTCGGGCGGGCGATGCCGTGTTGGCCAAAGGCTCCCTCAGCATGGCGCTGGCACGGATTGTTGACGGTTTCCGGAAAATGGGGCAAGTGGGCGCGCTTGATGCATGACCACCCATGACCGCGGTGTGAGAAAGGTTTTGTAATGCTCTATTGGTTGACCAGCCTGTCGGACGGAGGGGATTTCTTCAACCTCTTCCGCTACATCACGTTCCGCGCAGGCGGCGCCTTTCTGACGGCCCTGATCTTTGGCTTCCTGTTCGGCAAGCCGTTGATCAACGTGCTGCGCCGGAAACAAGGCAAGGGTCAGCCAATTCGGGATGACGGCCCCGAGGGTCACTTTAACAAGGCCGGCACGCCCACGATGGGCGGGCTGCTGATTGTCGGTGCTCTGGTGACGTCCACGCTGATTTGGGCGCGGTGGGACAATCCCTATGTCTGGATGGTTCTGTTCGTCACGCTGGCCTACGCAGCCATCGGATTCGCGGACGACTATGCCAAGGTGTCGAAGCAGAATACCAAGGGCGTTTCAGGCAAAATGCGCCTGGCTTTGGGCATCATTATTGCCGCGCTGGCCGCGCTGTGGGCGACGCTGCACCACCCCGAAATGCTCCAGAACCAGCTGGCCGTGCCGATCTTCAAGGACACGCTGATCAATCTGGGTATCTTCTACATTCCGTTCTCGATCGTGGTGATCGTGGGGGCGGCGAATGCCGTGAACTTGACCGACGGGCTGGACGGGCTGGCCATCATGCCCGCGATGATCGCAGCCTCGACCTTGGGCGTGATCGCCTATGCGGTGGGTCGCGTCGACTTTACCGAATATCTGGACGTGCACTATGTCCCCGGCACGGGTGAGATCCTTATCTTCACCGCCGCATTGTTTGGCGGTGGGCTTGGGTTTCTGTGGTACAACGCTCCGCCAGCGGCGGTGTTTATGGGGGATACCGGCTCGCTGGCCCTCGGCGGCGCACTGGGCGCCATCGCCGTTGCCACCAAGCACGAGCTGGTTCTGGCCATCGTCGGCGGCCTGTTCGTGGTCGAGGCGTTGAGCGTGATCATCCAGGTGCTGTATTTCAAACGCACAGGCCGGCGGGTCTTCCTGATGGCGCCGATCCATCACCACTATGAGAAGAAGGGCTGGGCCGAGCCAACCATCGTGATCCGGTTCTGGATCATCTCGCTGATCCTGGCGATGATTGGCCTTGCGACACTGAAAGTACGGTAAGGCTCCCGCCGGGCGCGGTGGGCCTGCGGCCCGCCTGTACCCGTTGGGCCCGGCTCGCGCCGAGGGCGCGAGCCTGACGCCGCCCTTGCCAAGGGTCAATTCTTCGGTACAGGGTGGCGGCGCATTGGCAGATGGAAGAAGGTGCGCGGCATGATCCCGGTCAAAGGGTTTTCAGGACATAAGGTTGCGGTTCTGGGGCTGGGGCGGTCGGGCCTGGCCACGGCGCGCGCATTGCGGGCGGGCGGAGCCGAGCCGGTGTGCTGGGATGACAACCCCGCCGCGCGCGAAAAGGCCGAGGCCGAGGGGTTCATGTGTCAGGACCTGCGGCGGGAAGGCGCCTTTGACGCGATCGCCACCTTGATCGTATCGCCCGGCATTCCCCATCTTTATCCCGAACCCAACCCGGTTGTTGCCGCCGCGCTGCAGGCCGGCGTTCCGGTCGACAATGACATTGGTCTGTTCTTCCGCTCGCTGGGCGGTGCCGAATGGGACAAGTTCGATGTGCCGCCGCGTGTGGTCGCCGTCACCGGCTCGAACGGGAAGTCGACCACGGCGGCGCTGATCCACCATATCCTGACCCAATCGGGGCGCGAGGCGCAGCTGGCGGGCAATATCGGGCGCGGCGTGCTGGATATCGAGCCCGGCGGCGACGGATCAGTGGTGGTGCTGGAGCTTTCCAGCTATCAGACCGAGCTGGCGCGTGCGCTGACGCCCGACGTGGCGGTGTTCACCAATCTCTCGCCAGACCATCTGGACCGGCATGGGGGCATGGGCGGTTATTTCGCCGCCAAGCGCCGCCTGTTCTCAGAAGGCGGTCCCGACCGTGCCGTGATCGGCGTGGACGAGATCGAAGGCGCGTTTCTAGCCGGTCAACTGGCCGAAGGGCCGGGCGACGACCGGGTGATCCGCGTCTCGGTGGCGCGCAAATTGGCCGGCCCGGGCTGGCAGGTCTTTGCCCGCAAGGGGTTCCTCTCGGAATACCGCAAGGGGCGCCAGGCCGCTTCGATCGACCTGCGCGGCATCAAGGGCCTGCCCGGAACCCACAACCACCAAAACGCGTGCTCGGCCTATGCCGCCTGCCGCGCGCTGGGGCTGGCGCCCAAAATGATCGAGGACGCGCTGCACAGCTATCCAGGTTTGCCGCACCGCAGCCAGATCATCGCTGAGGCAAACGGTGTGACATTCGTGAATGACTCCAAGGCCACCAATGTCGACAGCGCGGCCAAGGCGCTGGGCGCGTTCAAAAAAATCCGCTGGATCTGCGGCGGGCTTGAGAAAGAGGGGGGTATCGCCGCGCTGAACGACGCGACCGACGAGGTTCTGTGCGCCTATGTGATCGGGCGCGAGGCGGCCGGCTTCGCCATGCAGTTGTCGGTTGAGGCCCGCGTTTGCACCACAATGGCCGAGGCAGTCGAACAGGCCATGCGCGACGCCGCGCCGGGTGAAACCGTGCTGCTGGCGCCCGCGGCGGCCAGTTTCGACCAGTACGACAATTTCGAACAGCGCGGCGACGATTTCGTGGCGCAGGTTCAAAAGCGGCTTTGAACTGCGCATTTGCAATGAACCGCCGGTTGGGCCAAATTGAAGTGCTATCAGCTTGACGCACCAGAATTAATGATTTTGTTACCCTAGGAATTCAACACGAGGTTAAGACCATGCTGAACCGCAAGCTTTCAATGATCCTGCCGGCCATCCTGGTGGCAGGGGCCTGCACGAACACAGGCGCGAACTACCAGCCCATTGTGGATGGGCCCGTCAGCCCGAACTACAACGCAGACCTGGCGCAGTGTCAGGCCGTGGCGCGGCAGCAGGGCACGATCGACAGCAATACCGCTGGCGCGGCGGCCATTGGCGCGGCGGGTGCTGCGGGCACCAAAGCCATCATCGACGACAGCGCAAGCGATCTGGGCCGTGCGGCCGTAGCTGGCGCACTGGTGGGGGCAGGCGCCAGCGCTCTGCAAAACACCCAGAAGCAGGAAGTCATCGTCCGCAACTGCATGCGCGGCCGCGGCTACAACGTCGTAGGCTAAAGGCGACCGGCGATCGCAATTCCGGCGGCGTGACCCGAGGACCACGCCCACTGGAAATTGTATCCGCCCAGCCATCCGGTGACATCCACCGCTTCACCAATCGCATAGAGGCCGGGGACATCCCTGGCCTCCATCGTTTTGGACGACAGGCAGTCCGTATCGATGCCGCCCAAGGTGACCTCGGCGGTGCGATACCCTTCGGTGCCCGAGGGGGTCAGCGCCCAGTCGCTCAGCGCATCGGTCAGTGCCTGCAGCGCCGCATCCGACTGATCGGCCAGATTGCCGTGCATCGGGATCTGGGCGCTCAGAAACTCGACCAGGCGGGCGGGCAGGTGGCGCGCGAGTTCGGTTGTCAGGGCCTTGCGGCCCGCGCTTTGCCGCCGTTCGCGAAGCAGGTCGAACAGGGGCAGCTCGGGGATCAGGTTGACCCGGATCGCCTCGCCCTCGCGCCAGTATGAGGACAGTTGCAGCACCGCCGGACCGCTCAGGCCGCGATGGGTGAACAGCAGCGCCTCGTCGAAACTCGTACGATCGTTCGACAATCGCGCGGGGACGGAAACACCGGACAAGTCTTTGAACCGCCCATCGGGGAAGGTGAACGGCACCAGTGCGGCACGGGTCTCGGTGACGTGCAATCCGAACTGCGCGGCGATGTCATAGGCCAGCCCGGTCGCACCCATCTTGGGGATGGATTTTCCGCCGGTGGCCAATACCACGTTGGCACAGCTCAGGTCATATCGCGCACCCTCGCGCTCGACCACCAGTTCAAAGCCGGCTTCGGTCTTGCGCAGACCGCGCAGCGACGTGTGCAACCACAGCTCTGCGCCCGCGCGGTCCATCTCGGCCAGCAGCATGGCGATGATCTGCTTCGATGAGCCGTCGCAGAACAGCTGCCCCAGCGTCTTTTCATGCCATGCGATGCCGTGACGGCCCACAAGGTCGATGAAATCCCATTGCGTGTACCGCGCCAGGGCCGATTTGCAGAAATGCGGGTTCTGCGACAGGAAGTTCTGTGGTCCGGCGTAGAGGTTGGTGAAGTTGCACCGCCCCCCGCCCGAGATGCGGATCTTTTCCCCCGGCGCCTTGGCGTGATCAATCACCAGCACACGCCCGCCGCAATGGGCGGCGCACATCATGCCGGCGGCTCCGGCGCCCAGTATGATCGTGTCAAATCGCATCCCTCGCCCTTGGCGCGGATTGACGCCAATGACAAGAGGAAGAGGCTGGCCTGAGGGGCATTTTCCCTGTAGACTCTCGAACAGATCCCGAAAACGGGACGGTAACGAGGCAGATAGTGGCGGTATCTCATGACTGAGATGGTGTATGGCGCGGTCCAGGACCAGCGCGGTGAACCGATCCTTCCGAAATGGTGGCGGACGATTGACCGCTGGACGATGTCCTGCGTGCTGATCCTTTTTGCGATCGGGCTTCTGTTGGGGCTGGCCTCGTCGCCGCCTTTGGCGCAGCGCAACGGGTTCGATCCGTTTCATTATGTCGAGCGTCAGGCCCTTTTCGGTGTGTTGGCGCTGATCGCGATGATGCTGACCTCGATGATGTCACCCACCTTGGTGCGTCGGTTGGCGGTGCTGGGCTTTCTGGCCTCATTTGTTGCGCTGGCCTTTCTGCCGGTCTTCGGAACCGATTTCGGCAAGGGTGCGGTGCGCTGGTATTCGCTGGGCTTCGCCTCGCTGCAACCGTCCGAGTTTCTGAAGCCGGGCTTCATTGTCGTGGCCGCTTGGCTGCTGGCCGCCGCGCAGGAGATCAATGGCCCGCCGGGGCGGTTGTGGTCGTTTGCGCTGTGTATGTCGATCGTTGGCATGTTGGTGATGCAGCCTGATTTCGGTCAGGCCTGTCTGATCCTGTTCGGCTGGGGCGTGATGTATTTCGTGGCGGGTGCACCGATGTTCCTGCTGCTGGGAATGGCCGGAGCGGTCGTCTTGGGTGGCATGTTCGCCTACGCCAATTCTGAACACTTCGCCCGGCGCATCGATGGTTTCCTGAATCAAGAGGTCGATCCGACGACCCAGTTGGGCTATGCCACCAACGCAATCCGCGAAGGCGGGCTGTTTGGCGTTGGGGTTGGCGAGGGGCAGGTGAAATGGTCGCTGCCCGATGCACATACCGATTTCATCATCGCCGTCGCGGCCGAAGAATACGGCCTGATCCTGGTGCTGATCATCATCGCGCTTTATTCAATCATCGTGGTACGGTCCCTGCTGCGCCTGATGCGCGAGCGTGACATGTTCACCCGGTTGGCAGGCACTGGGCTGGCTTGCATGTTCGGTGTTCAGGCGATGATCAACATGGGCGTCGCGGTTCGCCTGCTGCCGGCCAAGGGCATGACGTTGCCTTTCGTCAGCTACGGCGGCTCGTCGCTGATCGCGGGTGGTATTGCGTTGGGGATGCTGCTGGCATTCACGCGGTCGCGGCCCCAAGGCGAGCTGGGTGACATTCTGCGCGGACGAGGCTGATGACGAACCCCTATTTGCTGATTGCGGCTGGTGGAACCGGGGGCCACATGTTCCCCGCCCAGGCGCTGGCTGAGGCCATGCTGAACAAGGGTTGGCGCGTGCGCCTGTCCACCGACCCGCGCGGGGCGCGTTATACCGGTGGTTTTCCGCATTCCACCGAGATCGTCGAGGTCTCCTCGGCCACCTTCGCGCGCGGCGGGCTGGCGGCCAAGGCGCTGGCTGGTCCCCGGATCGCAGCCGGAGTTGCCGGGATGACGGCCCAGTTGCTGCGCGACAAGCCGGATGTGGTGGTGGGGTTCGGTGGCTATCCGTCGATCCCGGCGCTGAGCGCTGCGGTGATGTTGCGTCTGCCCCGCATGATCCACGAACAGAACGGCGTTCTGGGGCGCGTGAACCAGTTGTTCGCCACGCGCGTTTCGCATGTGGCCTGCGGCGTTTGGCCCACCGACCTGCCTGAGGGCGCCCATGGCATTCACACCGGCAACCCGGTGCGGTCCGCCGTACTGGAACGCGCCGCCGCGCCTTACATCCCGCCCGGAGATTACCCGATGTCGGTGCTCGTGATGGGCGGCAGCCAAGGCGCCCGCATCCTCAGCGACGTGGTGCCCGGCGCCATCGCCGCACTGCCCGAGAGCCTGCGCCGGTATATCCGTGTCTCGCACCAGGCGCGCGAAGAGGATGCCGAGCGGGTCACCGCCTTCTACGCCGACCACGGGATTCTGGCCGAGGTCCAACCGTTTTTCCACGACGTCCCCCGTCGCATGTCCGAGGCGCAATTGGTGATCAGCCGCTCGGGCGCGTCCAGCGTGGCTGACATCTCGGTGATCGGGCGGCCCTCGATCCTGATCCCCTTCGCCGCCGCCGCGGGCGATCACCAGACCGCCAATGCGCGCGGGCTGGTGCAGGCGGGCGGGGCAATCATGATCCCCGAAAATGCGCTTGACGTTCCCGCCCTGACCGAGCAAATCGCACTGGTTCTGACCAACCCCGAAGCCGCACAGAAAATGGCCCACGCCGCCCTGTCGGTCGGGGCGCCCGACGCGACCGAGCGTCTGGTGGCCCTTGTCGAACAGCTGGCGCAGAAGGAGACCCCATGAATCCAGCAACCAAACTGCCGCAGGATGTCGGACCGATCCATTTCGTGGGCATCGGCGGCATCGGGATGTCGGGTATCGCCGAAGTGCTGCTGAACCTTGGGTACCAGGTGCAGGGATCCGATCTGAAAGCCTCGAAGATCACCGACCGTCTGGCGTCGCTGGGGGCCGAGATCTTTGTGGGTCAGCGGGCTGAGAATCTCGACAATGCGGCCGTCGTGGTCGTTTCGACCGCGATCAAGCCGGGCAACCCTGAACTGGACGGCGCGCGTGCGCTGGGCCTGCCGGTGGTGCGCCGCGCCGACATGCTGGCCGAGCTGATGCGGCTGAAATCCAACATTGCCATCGCCGGCACCCACGGCAAGACCACCACCACCACCATGATGGCCGAGTTGATGGTGGCGGGCGATTTCGACCCGACCGTCATCAACGGCGGCGTGATCCATGCCTACGGCTCGAACGCCCGGATGGGGCAGGGCGAATGGATGGTGGTCGAGGCCGACGAGTCCGATGGCTCGTTCAACCGGCTGCCCGCGACCATCGCGATCGTGACCAATATCGACCCCGAGCACATGGAGCATTGGGGCGATTTCGACCGGCTGCGCGCGGGCTTTCATGATTTCGTCTCGAACATCCCGTTCTACGGTCTGGCGGTGTGCTGCACCGACCATGCCGAGGTTCAGGCGTTGGTGGGCCGCATCACCGACCGCCGCGTGCGCACCTATGGGTTCAACGCTCAGGCCGACGTGCGTGCAGTCAACCTGACCTACAAAGGCGGCATTGCGCATTTCGACATCCACCTGCAATACGAGGATACCGTGATCGAGGGTTGCACCCTGCCGATGCCGGGCGATCACAACGTCTCGAACGCGCTGTCGGCCGTGGCCGTGGCACGTCATCTGGGCATGAAGACCGCTGAAATCCGCGACGCGCTGGCCAATTTCGGCGGCGTCAACCGCCGCTTTACCAAGGTGGGCGAGGTGAACGGCGTCACCATCATCGACGACTACGGCCACCACCCGGTGGAAATCGCGGCGGTGCTCAAGGCTGCGCGTCAGGCGACCGAAGGCCGCGTGATCGCGGTGCATCAGCCGCACCGCTATTCGCGCCTGTCCAACTTGTTCGACGATTTCTGCGCCTGTTTCAACGACGCTGATGTCGTGGCCATTGCCGAGGTCTTCTCGGCCGGTGAAGACCCGATCGAAGGCGCCAGCCGCGATGATCTGGTGCAGGGCCTCATCCGCCACGGCCACCGCCACGCGCGCGCGCTGCTGGACGAAGGCGACCTAGAGCGTCTGGTCCGCGAGCAGGCCCGGCCCGGCGACATGGTCGTCTGCCTGGGTGCCGGCACCATCAGTACCTGGGCAAATGCGCTGCCTGACCGGCTGAAGGAAAAACAAGCCGTTTGACGTTAGCAGGCATTTGGGTGCACAACTTGCGGATGTGTCGCTGCCTTGGCACGTGACTCATTTGCGGAGAGAACCATGGATTATTCCGTCATCTTTGCCGCCCTTTGGGTGATCTGCGCCACTGTCGTGGCACTGCTGCCGATGCGCCTGCAATTCCCGCCGGGCATCGTGCTGCTGATCTGCGCGCCGGTTCTGATCGCCTGGCTGGGCGTGGCGCATGGCTGGCTGATCGGAGTGCTGGCCTTTGCCGGGTTCGTATCGATGTTCCGCAACCCTATCCGGTATTATTGGCGCAAATGGTCGGGCCGCGAGGTGGAGCAATGAGCTGGTCGATCGCACTTGCCGCCCTTTGGGGCGTCGCCGCCAATGTGCTGGCCATGATCCCCAGCAAGGACAACCACTGGACCCGCGCCTATGCGCTGATCGCGGTGGGCATTCCGATCTTGGGTTATGTCACCTACGAAAACGGCCCGTGGGTCGGCCTGTTCGTTCTGGCCGCCGGCATGTCAGTGCTACGATGGCCGGTGATCTACCTTGGGCGGTGGCTGCGGCGGCGGATTTGACCCTGCGGCTTGGAACGGGCTTGCCACGCCCCGCCGAATCCGCGATCTAGCCTCAATGACCACTTTGCCAACGCCTCAAGGCCGCCTGACGGCGAACCGACCACTGAACGACCTCACATGGCTGCGAGTCGGCGGCCCGGCGGATTATCTGTTTCAGCCGGCTGACCTTGAGGATTTGCAGGCTTTCCTGCATCATCTTCCGGCCGAGGTGCCGGTGTTTCCCATGGGCGTCGGCTCGAACCTGATCGTGCGCGACGGGGGCTTGCGGGCCGTTGTGATCCGGCTGGGGCGCGGCTTCAACGGCATCGCGGTCGACGGCACCACCGTCACCGCGGGGGCAGCCGCGCTGGATGCGCATGTGGCGCGCAAGGCGGCGGATGCGGGGGTGGACCTCACCTTTCTGCGGACGATTCCGGGTTCCATCGGTGGGGCCGTGCGGATGAACGCCGGCTGCTATGGCAACTACACGGCGGATGTTCTGAAATCGGCTACGATCGTCACCCGGCAGGGCGAGTTGGTCGAGCTGACGCCGGCCGACCTGAACTTCCGCTATCGCCAGTCCGACCTGCCCGAGGGTGCGGTGCTGGTGTCGGCCACGTTCCAGGGCCCGGCGGGTGACCCGGCCGACCTGCACGCCCGGATGGAGGCGCAGCTGAAAAAGCGAGACGAGACCCAGCCCACCAAGGACCGCAGCGCCGGGTCGACCTTCCGCAATCCGGCCGGGTTTTCTTCGACCGGGCGGGCCGATGATGTGCACGACCTGAAGGCCTGGAAGGTGATCGACGACGCCGGAATGCGCGGCGCCCGGCGCGGAGGCGCACAGATGAGCCCCAAGCACTCGAATTTCCTGATCAACACCGGAAACGCCACCGCCGCCGACCTCGAAGGGCTGGGCGAAGAGGTGCGAAAAAAGGTTTACGAAACAAGCGGGATCACGCTAGAGTGGGAAATCATGCGGGTCGGTGATCCGCTGACAGATTAAAGCCCCGACCGTCAGACCAAAACAGGCAAATTCAGGCGACGGATCAAAGGCATAACGAAATACGGACCACCAGATAAGGTCCGGGGACATTGAGGCGCACGAACGTGGGTAGGTCGAGCAGGACAAACCCCAAAGTGGCGGTATTGATGGGTGGCCCCTCGGCGGAGCGCGAGGTGTCTCTCAGCAGCGGGCGCGAATGCGCAGCCGCCCTTGTGGGAGAAGGGATCGAGGTCGTCGAGCTGGA
Source organism: Ruegeria sp. BHSA162 (assembly GCF_059613385.1). Lineage (NCBI taxonomy): Bacteria > Pseudomonadati > Pseudomonadota > Alphaproteobacteria > Rhodobacterales > Roseobacteraceae > Ruegeria > Ruegeria sp. BHSA162. Next base: position 4,927 of record NZ_JBXWSK010000051.1, on the reverse strand, counting down.
CGCCGGTCCCGACCTTTGTGCGCGTTTGCAGGACATCAAGCCCGACGTGGTCTTCAACGCCCTGCATGGCCGCTGGGGCGAGGACGGTTGCGTGCAGGGTCTGCTGGAGTGGCTGCGAATGCCCTACACGCATTCCGGCGTTCTTGCCTCGGCGCTGGCCATGGACAAACAGCGCAGCAAAGAGGTTTTCCGCGCGGCCGGCCTGCCCGTGGCCGACAGCGTGATCGTCCCGAAATCGGACGTGATGGCGGGGCACGTCATGCCCGCGCCATATGTGGTCAAGCCCAACAACGAAGGTTCGAGCGTCGGGATCTATCTGGTGTTCGAAGGCTCGAACGGCCCGCCGCAGCTGTCGGAGGACATGCCAGAACAGGTCATGGTCGAGCAATACGTCGCCGGGCGCGAGTTGACGGTGACCGTGATGGGCGACCGCGCCCTGACGGTGACCGAGATCCTGACCGACGGCTGGTATGACTACGACGCCAAATACAAGCCCGGCGGATCACGCCACGTGCTGCCCGCCGATATCCCGCCGCGGATCTTCGATCTGTGCATGGATTACGCCCTGCGTGCCCATCAAGTTTTGGGCTGCCGGGGCGTCAGCCGTACCGATTACCGCTGGGACGAGGCCCGGGGCGAAGAGGGCCTGTTCCTGCTGGAGACCAACACCCAGCCGGGTATGACCCCCACCTCGCTGGTGCCTGAACAAGCCGCGCATCTGGGCATGACCTTCGGTCAGCTCTGCGCCTGGATGGTCGAGGACGCCTCATGCGACCGCTGACCGCCACTCGTGCGCCGGTGATCCACCGCACCAAGCCTCTGTCCGGCCCTGATGCCGAGTTTCAGTCTGCGGACGCCGACGCCGTCCGTGCTGAGCCCAAATTGCGGTTGCGCGGTGGTCGGTTCTTCCGCCGTGGCAAGGGCCGTGCGGACCCGGCACCGTCGCGGTTTAGTTATCGGTTCCAGCGATGGATGCTGACGCCGGGAATCCGGCTGGGGGTCAAGATCGGAGTGCCGCTCTGCGCGGTCGTGGCCACGGTTGGGCTCTACTTCGCGGCCGAAGAGCGGCGAGAAGCGGTTCGGGCGCAGGTGGACAACTTGATCACGTCGTTCCAGGAGCGTCCTGAATTCATGGTCAAGCTCATGGCGATCGACGGGGCGGGGGCCGGCCTTGCTGACGACATCCGCGAAGTCGTGCCTTTGGACTTCCCGCTCAGCTCCTGGGATCTGGATGTCGAGCAGATCCGGGACACGATCACCGGCTTGGACCCGGTCAAATCGGCAACCGTGCGGATCCGTCCGGGCGGCATTCTGCAGGTCGATGTTGTCGAACGTCAGCCCGTGATCGTCTGGCGCACCCGTGACGGCATCCAGCTGTTGGACGAAACGGGCACCCACGTGGCCGAGATCGCGGCTCGGACCGAGCGCTCCGATCTTCCGCTGATTGCCGGTCAGGGTGCAGATCAGCATGTGTCCGAGGCACTGGAGCTTCTGGCCACTGCGCGCAGCCTGGGCAGCCGGGTGCGCGGTCTGGTCCGCGTCGGCGAGCGGCGCTGGGACCTGGTTCTGGACCGAGGCCAACGGGTCATGCTGCCGACGGAACGTCCGGTGCGCGCGCTCGAGCGTGTTCTGGCGGTGAACGAGGTGCAGGACCTTCTGGAACGGGATGTTGCCGTGGTCGATATGCGCATAGGGGCGCGGCCGACCATTCGGATGACAGAAGCCGCCAGCGCAGACTGGTGGAATACAAAAGTGACTATGGGTAACGGGCAGTAATACGATGATGACGGATCTCTATCAGTCTCAACGCGCAATGCGCCAGATGCGCAGACAGGCCATGCAACGCGGTGTCGTTGCGATCCTGGATGTCGGAAGTTCCAAGATCGCCTGTCTTGTGCTGCGTTTTGATGGGTCGGCGCGGCTCAGCGAGGACAACTCGATCGGGTCCATGGCCGGGCAGACCGGGTTCCGGGTGATCGGTGCGGCGACGACCCGATCGCGCGGGGTGCGCTTTGGTGAGATCACGGCCATGCAGGAAACCGAGCGCGCCATCCGCACCGCGCTGCAGGCTGCTCAGAAGATGGCCGATATCCGGGTAGACCATGTGATCGCCTGTTTCTCGGGGGCAAACCCTCGGTCTTATGGGCTGGATGCGCAGGTGGATCTGGACGGTCAGCTGGTGACCGAGGCCGAGATCGGTCGTGTCCTGAACGCGTGCGATGTCCCGGACTATGGGTCAGGGCGCGAGGTGCTGCATGCACAACCTGTGAACTTCGCTCTGGACAACCGATCTGGCTTGATCGACCCGCGGGGGCAGATGGGGCAGACGCTTGCGGTCGACATGCACATGTTGACGGTCGATGCGGTTGCGATTCAGAACATCGTTCGTTGCGTCAAGCGGTGCGACCTGGAATTGGCTGGCATCGCGAACTCGGCCTATGTGTCGGGGATTTCTGCGCTGGTAGAAGACGAACAGGAACTTGGAGCGGCCTGTATCGACATGGGCGGTGGGTCCACCGGCGTTTCGATCTTCATCAAAAAGCACATGATCTATGCCGACAGTGTCCGCATGGGCGGGGATCACGTCACCAGTGACATCTCTATGGGGCTTGGTGTGTCCGCCTCGGTCGCCGAGCGGATCAAGACCTTCAATGGCGGGGTTCACGCCACCGGAGCCGATGACCGCGACATGATCGACATTGGCGGCGACACTGGGGATTGGGAACACGACCGGCGTACCGTCAGCCGTGCCGAGCTGATCGGCATCATGCGCCCGCGAGTCGAGGAAATCCTCGAGGAAGTCCGCGTTCGGCTGGACGCTGCAGGGTTCGAACATATGCCAAGCCAACAGATCGTTTTGACCGGTGGAGCCAGTCAGATCCCCGGTCTGGATGGGCTGGCCAGCCGGATACTAGGTCAGCGGGTGCGTCTGGGCCGACCGCTGCGTGTGCATGGGTTGCCGCAATCTGCGACAGGCCCGGGGTTCTCGTCGGCGGTTGGTCTTGCGCTGTTTGCGGCGCATCCGCAGGATGAATGGTGGGACTTTGAAATCCCGGTCGATACCTACGCAGCACGGCCATTCAAGCGTGCCGTGCGCTGGTTCCGTGACAACTGGTAGGTTCCTGCTCCGGGCTGCGGTGTTTTGCGCAGCCTGGGTTCCGGCTGCGGCTGTCGCGCAGACCCGTATCTCGCCCGAAGCATTCCTGGACGCGGTGGTCGGGAAAACCGTCACGTTCCACGAATTGACCAGCGGTATGCTTGTGGGCACCGAGGAGTTCCTCAGCCCAACCCGCTCGGTCTGGCGGCGAGAGGGTGAGGGCTGCGTCTATGGCCAGATCACGACGCCGGACGGCAAGCTGTGCTTCCTCTATGACACCGAGCCCGGCCCGGTATGCTGGTGGCCATTCGAGCATGATGGGCGGTTGCTGGTCAGGATCGCGCGGCTGGGGGATGGCGAAATCCAGGAAGTCAGCGGGTTTTCGGACGACGGCCTGGATTGTCCTTCCGTTCCCATCAGCTGAAAATTCCGGTTGCGGTGCAGGGATTTATCCCTCAGAATATCGACAAGGCCCGTCAGAGGCTCGTCGGCAGGACCCGAGCAGTCAGCCGCAGTTTGAACAGGATGTCCAGCATCGCACCCGCCAAATCAGGTTGGGGGTTTTCGCGTGTGTGGTGGTCTGTCCGCCCTGAACCGCTAGATTTGCGCAGTCGGGCGAAATGCCGCGAAAAACCGCCTTATTTCTTCCATATTTTGTGGATTCACGCGATTTTTGGCGTGACGTTTGACGTTTGGAAAGGTAGAATCACAAGCGGATAGGCAAGAAAAGCACCGCTTTGCGGGATCATAAATACAGGCGGACAGAGCATGACATTGAATCTTTCGATGCCCGGGCACGACGAACTCAAGCCTCGGATTACGGTATTTGGCGTAGGCGGTGCAGGTGGAAACGCCGTCAACAACATGATTGAAAAACAACTCGACGGCGTTGACTTCGTGGTAGCCAACACGGACGCGCAGGCACTGCAGCAAAGCCGCTCGTCGGCGCGGGTGCAGCTGGGCATCAAGGTGACCGAAGGGCTGGGCGCAGGCGCCCGCGCATCGGTCGGCGCCGCCGCCGCCGAAGAAAGCATCGAACAGATCGTCGATCACTTGGCCGGCGCGCATATGTGCTTCATCACCGCCGGCATGGGCGGGGGCACCGGCACCGGCGCCGCTCCGATCATCGCGCAGGCTGCGCGTGAACTGGGTGTGCTGACCGTGGGCGTGGTGACCAAACCGTTCCAGTTCGAAGGCGCCAAGCGCATGCGTCAGGCCGAGGACGGTGTCGAGGCGCTGCAGAAGGTCGTCGACACGCTGATCATCATCCCGAACCAGAACCTGTTCCGTCTGGCCAACGAAAAGACCACGTTCACCGAGGCCTTCTCGATGGCCGATGACGTGCTGTACCAGGGCGTCAAGGGCGTAACCGACCTGATGGTGCGTCCGGGCCTGATCAACCTCGACTTCGCCGACGTCCGCGCGGTGATGGACGAGATGGGCAAGGCCATGATGGGTACCGGCGAGGCCGAGGGCGAAGATCGCGCCATCCAGGCCGCGGAAAAGGCCATCGCCAACCCGCTGCTGGACGAAATCAGCCTCAAGGGCGCCAAGGGCGTATTGATCAACATCACCGGCAGCCATGACCTGACTCTGTTCGAACTGGACGAGGCCGCCAACCGCATCCGCGAGGAAGTGGACCCCGAGGCCAACATCATCGTCGGCTCGACGCTGGATCCCGAGATGGAAGGCAAGATGCGCGTCTCGGTCGTGGCAACCGGCATCGATGCCAGCGAAAGCGGCTCCGAGGCGCCGGCTCCGCGCCGGTCCATGTCCGCTCCTCTGACCCGTACCGTATCGGCGGAAGAAGAAGCAGCACAGCCGGCTCCG
>NZ_JBXWSK010000050.1:0-24757 GCF_059613385.1 Ruegeria sp. BHSA162 | reverse complement strand
CGAAGACAAGTGGCGTCCGGTCGTGGACGCGGCAACGAAGTGAGCCACCTCATTGACTGACGCGAATACGCCAGCCATTGCCTGCCAGTCTCTCTGGCAGGTTTTTGGCCAAGGCGCAGAAAAAGCCCTGACCGACGCGTTGTCTCGGTCAGGGAACGACGCCGACAAGGCCGCCGCCGATTTGCGCGAACAGGGGTTCATCCCGGCTGTTCAGGATGCAAATTTCGAAGTCCGCGATGGTGAATTGTTCGTCATCATGGGTCTGTCGGGGTCCGGCAAGTCGACCCTGATCCGTTGCATCTCGCAACTGTTGCCCGGTACGGGTGGCGAGATCCGCATCGACGGCGACAACGTGATGGGTGCCCCGAAGAAGCAGCTGACCGAACTGCGCCGCAAGAAACTGGGCATGGTGTTCCAGCATTTCGGACTGTTCCCGCACATGACGGTGGCCGAGAACGTCGCCTATCCGCTACGCGTGCAGGGTGTGGGCCGCAAGGAACGCCTGGCCCGCGCGCAGGAAGTCATTTCGCTGGTGGGGCTCGAGGGCCGCGAGGACAGCTTTCCCCGGCAACTGTCGGGCGGTCAGCGTCAGCGCGTGGGCATCGCCCGGTCTTTGGCAGTGAACCCCGACATCTGGTTCTTGGACGAGCCGTTCTCGGCCTTGGACCCGTTGATCCGGCGGCAGCTGCAGGACGAATTCCTGCGCATTCAGGCGACGCTGAAGAAATCCATCGTCTTCATCACGCATGATATTCAAGAAGCGCTAAAGCTGGCGGACCGCATCGCAATCATGCGGGACGGCAAGATTGTGCAGATCGGCACGCCGACGGATATCGTTCTGCGCCCCGTCGACGACTATGTGCGCGAGTTCTCAAAGGACGTGGCCAAGGGCCAGCACGCCAAAGTCGCCTCGGTCATGCAAGCGGGCGAGGCCGAGCGCGGTCCCGATGACCCTGGCCTGACAACAAAGATGACATTGGACGCGGCGCTGGCGCGCTGTATGGCATTGTACGAGCCCGTTCCGGTGCATGACGAAACCGGCGCGATCGTCGGCACCGTGCACCCCTCGGATCTGGCCGCAGCCCTGCAGGTGGATGACGCATGACCGTCGTCGCCGATGTTCCCAGACCCACTCGGATTCACCTGACAGCCGGAGCGCAGGCGGCCCTGATCACGCTGATCGTGGGCGCGCTGTGTCTGGCGCTTGAGCCGCACGCGCCCTGGCTCGTCAAATGGCCTGCGTCATGGGAAGTGCCAGCCACACAATGGGTGGGCGCCTTCCTCGACTGGTTTCTGAACGCAATCAAACCTGCGGCCCGGCTGTTTTCCGACCTGATGGCCTATCCGATGAACTGGGCCAATTTCGTGCTGGGCCACACGCCCTGGCCGATCCTGATCGGGCTGGTGACGGCACTCGGCTGGTATCTGGGTGGGTTGCCCATGGCGGCGCTGGGCTTTCTGGGCCTAAGCTTCGTGCTGGCCTCGGGCTATTGGGCCGAGAGCATGAACACCTTGGCGCTGGTGGCTGTTTCGGTCCCGGTCGCGCTGATCGTTGGCAGTGCAATTGGCATTCTGGCCAACGAAGTGCCTCGGGTGAAATCAGTGGTTCAGGCGGTGTTGGACATCATGCAGACTGTACCGACCTTTGCCTATCTGACGCCGTTGCTCCTGCTGTTCGGTTTTGGCCCTGTGGTGGGGCTGATCGCCTCGGCCATCTATGCAGCGCCGCCGATGGCGCGCAACGTGATGCTGGGGCTGGAGCGCGTGGAGCCCGAGATCAAGGAAGCCGCCATCATGTCGGGCGGCACCCGGTTCCAGCAGCTGTTCCAGGTGGAAATCCCGGCGGCGGCGACGCAGATCATGGTGGGTGTGAACCAGTGCCTGATGGCGGCCCTCTCGATGGTGATCATCGCAGCGGTCATCGGCGGGTTCAATGACATCGGTTGGGAGGTCCTGCTGACCATGCGCAAGGCGCAGTTCGGTGAATCTCTGCTGGCCGGCATGGTGATCGTTGTCTTTGCCGTGGTGATTGACCGAATGAGCGGCACCCTAGCCACTGAACGCAATCGTCACGACAACCGCGTTGTCTGGGCGGTTATTGGCTTTGCGGTCCTGTTTACGCTGCTGTTCTGGGCGCGGCTGCCCAACCCGTCCGAGCTGACGCTGCTGGATCCGGTCGCGCAGGCGGTGGACACCGGCCTGACAGCCTTTACCCAGAATAACGGGCCGTGGCTGGATTCGCTCAAGAACAACTCGATGTTCTATGTGCTGCTGCCGCTGCGGATCGGTCTGAGTCAGGCGGTTCTGCCCTTTACCTGGGGGTTCCAGTGGACCCCGGGCATGAGCTATGGCCTGTTCGCCGCCGGTGCGGTGATCGCCTTGCTGATGGCGTGGCGCGGGCACCTGACTGGCGGTCTGGTCACGCTGATCCTGATCGGCATGCTGGAAACCGGCATCGCGAACCTGCCATGGCCCTTCGTGCTGACCGGCGCGGCGGCGTTGGGCTGGGTGGCGGGCGGTTGGCGTCTGGCGGCGTTATCGGTGGCGCTGCTGAGCACGATCCTGATCTCGGGCCTGTGGGAGAGAGCGCTGCTGTCGCTCTATCTCAGCGGTGCGGCGGTGTTCTTCTGCGCCGTTGTCGGCGGGCTGATCGGCCTCGCCAGCGCGGTCTGGTCGCCGGTCTGGAAGATCGTGCGCCCGATCTGCGACATGCTGCAGACGATTCCCCTGTTCGTGTTCCTGATCCCGGTGCTGATGGTGTTCCAGATCGGCGAGTTTTCGGCCTTTCTGGCGATCTGCGCCTATGCGATCGTGCCAATGATCCGCTACACCCGTCACGGTCTGGTCAACACCCCGGACGAGATGATGGAGGCTGCGATCGCCAGCGGCGCGACCGAGTGGCAGATCATGCGCGACGTGCGTGCGCCCTATGCTGCACCCACGATCCTGCTGGGGCTGAACCAGACGATCCTTTACGCCTTTGCGATGCTGGTGATCGCGGCGCTGATCGGCACGACCGGTCTGGGCCAGTCGATCTATCTGGCGCTGGGGCAGGCAGATGTGGGGCTGGGCATTTCGGCCGGGGCGGCGATGGCCATTCTGGCGCTGGTCGCCGACCGCATGGTTCAGGGATTTGCCGAGGAACGCCGCAAGGCGCTGGGCCTGTAGCCTTGGATCGGGGGCGGCGCAGCTGCCCCCGACCACACTTGATTTCGGACAAGGACCGGGGCCGTTTCCCCCGGTATCTCGGGCGCAAAACAGGCGGAGATGACCATGGCCGGTTGGGGCGCTTTTGTTGCTGCACTTCTGATCTTTCTGCTGAGCCACGCCATTCCGGCGCGTCCGGCAGTGCGTGGCCGGCTGATCGGGTTGATGGGGCGCGGGCCCTATTTCGCGGTCTATTCGGCACTGTCACTGGCAGTTCTGGCCTGGCTGATCGTGGCCGCGGCCGATGCGCCTTATGTCGAGGTGATCCCACCGCTGGCGATCCTGCGCTGGATGCCGCTGCTGGTTATGCCCGTCGTCTGCTGGCTGGCGGTGGCCGGGCTGGCGGCGACCAACCCCTTTTCCTTCGGCGGCCTGGGACGCCGCCCGTTCAACCCCGAGCAGCCCGGCATCCTGCGCACCTCCCGTCACCCGATCTTGCTGGCGATGATGCTGTGGGCGCTGGCGCATCTGCTGGCCAATGGCAGCCTGGCGCATGTGGTTCTGTTTGGCCTGTTCGCGGGTTTCGCCTGGATGGGCATGGCCCTGATCGACAGGCGCAAGGCGCGCGAGATGGGGGCCGATTGGACGCGCCTGTCGCGCAACACAGCACGCCTGTCGCTGCGGCTGCCAAGCCCCTGGCCGCGGCCTTGGGTCTGGTTGGTGGCGGGGCTGGCCTATGTCGCGCTGTTGCACCTGCACGCGCCGGTGATCGGAGTGTCTCCGCTGCCTTGATGCGGGTGCTGGCAGGGGCGCCTCATGCGTGCTAATTGAAACAACAAGATGAAACCCAGAAAGGTCTGCCGATGCACTTGGCCTACGTCACCACCACCGATCGCGGCGCAACCGACCGCCTGCTGAGCGCGGTAGCCGAACATCTGCTGGCCAAGGGCGCCCGTCTGGCCGGTGTGGTTCAGACCAACACCGAATGCGCCGACAGCAGCAAATGCGACATGGACCTGCGCGTGCTGCCGGATGGCGAGACCATCCGTATCTCGCAATCGCTGGGCAGCCAATCGCGCGGGTGCCGGTTGGACCCCGCCGCGTTGGAGCATGCGGTGGGCTATGTGACTGCTTCGCTGGCCGACCGTCCGCAACTGCTGATCGTCAACAAGTTCGGCAAGCACGAGGCCGATGGCCGCGGGTTCCGCCCCGTCATCGCCGAAGCGCTGGCGCTGGATATCCCGGTGCTGGTCGGGGTCAACGGCCTGAACCGTGACAAGTTCGTGGATTTCACCGATGGTTCTGCGCAGTCGCTTGAACCCGATCTGGACACCATCGAGGCCTGGTTCGACAGCGTCGCCAACCTGCGGCCTGCGGCCGAATAACTGCTTTCCCGACGTAATGTCCTGAAAACCGGGCTTGTTCCCTGTCGCCCCGGCTGCAATCTTCTGCCCCGGATGGGAGGAGGATCAGCCATGTGGCAGAACTGGGCAGGCAACCAGACCAGCCAAATACGGCCCAAGCGGCCGATCACGACCGAAGACCTACAGCAACTGATCGCCTCGGCCGAAACCCTGCGTCCGGTCGGGGCAGGGCATTCCTTCACACCGTTGGTTCCAGGGGCGCAACAGATCATTGACCTGACCGCCTTGGACCTGCCCGCCGTAACAAGGGTCGACGACGGGCGGGCCTGGGTCAACGCCAATGCCCGGCTGCGCGATCTGTCACCGGCATTGGCCCGGCACGGCACGGCCTTCCGCAACTTGGGTGATATCAACGTGCAGACTCTGGCCGGCGCGGCGGCCACGGCAACCCACGGCACCGGGCGCACCCTGCCGTGCCTGTCTGCCGAGATCACTGCAGCCCGGCTGATCGGCGCTGACGGACAGACCCTGACCACCGACGACATTCCACTGAACATGGTGCAGGTATCGTTGGGGATGCTGGGCATCGTGACCGAGGCGCAGATCAACGTCGTGCCGAAATACAACCTGCGCCGCCGGGTGCGTCTGTCAGACCTGCAGGACACACTGGAGCGCATGCACCAGCATTGGGACGAAAACAGGAATTTCGAGTTCTTCTACATCCCCTTCACCGGCAAGACCGTTGAAATCCGGCATGACATAACCGACGCGACCGAGACCCGCGCGCCGCGCGATCTGGACATGATCGCCGTCAAGGTTCTGAAGCTGGCGCGCAATGCGGGCCGGCTCAGCCCCGGTTTGCGGCGCGCCCTGCTGCGTCTGCTGACCTTGGCCCAATCCGACGAGGACTACACTGGCGAAAGCTGGCGTGTGTTGTGCAGCGACCGGCATATCCGGTTCAAGGAAATGGAATACCACCTGCCGCCGGAAAACGCCCGTGACGTGCTGTCAGAGGTGATCCGACGGTTGGAGCGTGACCACGCCGACATCTATTTCCCGATCGAGGTGCGGCAGACCGCAGGCGACGACGGCTGCCTGTCACCGTTCCGGGGTGGCCCGCGGGTATCGGTCGCCATCCACACCGATGCGAAGGAAGGCCATCTGCGCTATTTCGAGGCGATGGAGCCGCTGTTCCTGCAGGCCGGCGGTCGCCCCCATTGGGGCAAGTTGCACAGCCTGACCTGTTCCGATCTGTCGCGCCTCTATCCCGATTTCGATGCCTTCTGCACATTGCGTGAAAAGCTGGACCCAAAGGGCAAGTTCCTGACGCCTGCGCTGGCCCGGATGTTTCGCCCATGACCGCAGAGTATCTTGAACATCTCGCCCAAGTGCTGCGTGATCATGGCGTCGATCGGCCGGTTGCCGTCGTCGATCTGGACCGGGTCGAGGCGAATTGTGACGCTGCCCGCGCGGGGTTGGGCCACGGCCTGCAGGTCCGGTTGGTGGCCAAATCGCTGCCGTGCCTGCCTCTGCTGGACCATATCCGCGCCCGGATTCCGACATCAGGCCTGATGAGCTTTTCCGAACCCATGTTGTCGGCCCTGCTGGCCGCCGAGCCGGAAACCGATCACCTGCAGGGCAAGCCGCTGCCGGTGACGGCCGCCCGGCGGATTCTTGAGACGCATCCTGACGCTGCCCGGCGGGTGCAGTGGCTGATCGACACGCCACAGCGGCTGGACGCGTATCTGTCGCTGACCGCTGACACGGGCCAAACCTTGCGCCTGTCGCTCGAGATCGACGTGGGCCTGCACCGCGGCGGGTTGACCCCCGATCAGGTCGCAGGCGTCGCGGCACGGATCGCGGATCGCGCCCATGTCACACTGTCGGGCGTGATGGGGTACGAGGTGCATCTGGCCAAACTGCCTGCGCCGCTCCGACACCGCGCGCGGCGAGCCAGTGCCAAAGCCTTTGGGCAAGCGGTCGCTGCGCTGGGGCAGGGGGCGCAGGGGCTGTGCCTGAACACCGGTGGTAGCCTGACCTTTCAGGACCCGGCCACGCGAACCCCGGCGACCGAGGTCGCCTTTGGGTCGGTTCTGGTGAAACCTTCGGATTTTGACCACGCATCGACGAAGGCATTTTTGCCCGCCCTGTTCCTGGCCACACCGATCCTCAAGGTCATGCCGCGCAACCCGGTGCCGGGGATCGACATGCCCGGCCTGCGCCGGTCCAACCTCGCCATTTCCGGTGGTCACTACCTGGCCAGACCCGTCTGGCCCGACGGGTTCGGCTATTCCGGTGTTTTCGGGCGTTCAAGCAATCAAGAGGTCTGGGTGGGTCCCAAAACAACCAGGGCGCAGCCCGGCGATATCGCCTTGCTGCGCCCCAGTCAGAGTGAAGCGGTTTTGAACCAGTTCGGCACGGTTCTGGCACTGCGGCAGGGGCGGGTCGTGGCCGAATGGGCCTGCCTGCCCAACTGACGCGGGTCAGATCGCCAGATATTCCTCGCGCAGCTGGGTGTTTTCCAGCACTTCGTCGGCGGTGCCGTCAAACACGATGCAGCCGGTGTCCAGAATGATTGCCCGGTCGGCCAGTTGCAGCGCGCGCACCGCGTTCTGTTCGACGATGATGGTGGTCATGCCCTGCTGCTTGATGTGGATCAGCGTCTTTTCGATCTCGTCCACGATCACCGGGGCCAGCCCCTCGTAGGGTTCGTCCAGCAGCAGCACCTTGATGTCCCGGGCCAGCGCCCGGGCGATGGACAGCATCTGCTGTTCGCCGCCCGAAAGGGTCACGCCCTCCTGCTTGCGTCGTTCGCCCAGACGCGGGAACAGCTCGTAGATCCGTTCCAGCGACCAGCCGATCGGGGGGGCGATCTGGGCCAGCTGCAGGTTCTCCTCGACCGTCAGGCCGGGGATGATCCGCCGATCCTCGGGCACAAGACCCAATCCGGCGGCGGCGGCCTCGTAGCTGGTCATGTTGTGCAGCGGCTTGTGGTCCAGCCAGATCTCTCCGTGGCGCACCTCGGGCTCGCCCACCCGCGCGATCGAGCGCAGGGTCGAAGTCTTGCCCGCCCCGTTCCGCCCCAGCAGAGCCAGGATCTCGCCTTCGTGGACGTTGAAGCTGACGCCTTGGACGATGTAGCTTTCGCCATAATACGAATGCATGTCCCACACCGACAGAAACGCGGGCGCGGTGCTGGCCATGTTGGCGTTTTTCGAAAAGTCAGGTTTCTCGTTCATAGCTTTTCCTCACGCCGCCTCGCCCAGATAGGCCTCTCGGACCTTGGGGTTTCCGCGGATGTTTTCGGGGGTGTCTTCGACCAGCGGCGTGCCCTGCGCCAGAACGGTGATCCGCTCGGCCAGGCTGAACACCACATGCATGTCGTGCTCGATGATCGCGATGGTGATGTCGCGTTCATCCTTGATCTGTTTCAGCAGGTCGATGGTGTTGTTGGTGTCGGCCCGTGCCATGCCGGCCGTAGGCTCGTCCAGCAGCAGCAGGCGCGGCTTCTGGCTGAGACACATGCCGATTTCGAGCCGCCGCTTGTCGCCGCGCGACAGCGAGGCTGAATGCATGTGCCGCTTGTCGGCCATATTCATCTCTTCCAGCATGGCCTCGGCCTGTTCGACCACCTCTTTTTCGTTGGCGATGGTCTCGTAGGCGTGCATGCGGAATGCCCCGTCGCGCATCGCGAAGATCGGGATCAGCATGTTTTCCATCACGGTCAGTTCGCCAAAGATCTCGGGCGTTTGGAACACCCGGCTGATGCCCATCTGGTTGATCTGGTACGGCTCGCGCCCCAGCACAGACTGGTTGTCGAACAAGACCGAACCAGTATCCGGGATCAGCTTGCCCACCAGGCAGTTCAGCAGGGTGGACTTGCCCGCCCCGTTGGGGCCGATGATCGCATGGACCGAGTTTTCCTCGACGCTCAGGTTCACGTCCGTCAGGGCCTTGAGGCCGCCGAAGCGCTTGCTGACATCTTTTACTTTCAGAATTGCCATTGACGCGTTTCCTTATTCTGCCGGCTCGGTTTTGCCCTGGCGGGTGTCATCCCCGCCAACGCTTTTGCGGCGGATCCAGTTCAGCAACCGCTGACCGCCCTCGACCAGCCCGCCGGGCAGGTAGATAACCACCAGCATGAACAGGATGCCCAGGGTCAGGTGCCAGCCCTTGCCGATGAACGGGTGGATGATGAACACCACCGCGTCCTCAAGCCCGTCAGGCAGGAAGGCGAACCAGCTGTGCAGCACGTTGTCGTTGATCTTCGAGAAGATGTTCTCGAAATATTTGATGAAGCCCGCGCCCAGAACCGGTCCGATCAGGGTGCCGGTGCCGCCCAGGATGGTCATCAGAACGACCTCGCCCGAGGCGGTCCACTGCATCCGTTCTGCGCCGGCCAGCGGGTCCATTGCGGCCATCAGGCCACCGGCCAGCCCGGCATACATGCCCGAGATCACGAAAGCGGCCAGAGTGTATGGCTTGGAGTTCAGCCCGGTATAGTTCATCCGCTGCTGGTTCGACTTCACCGCGCGCAGCATCATGCCGAAGGGCGAACGGAAAATGCGGATCGCCAGGTAGAACACCACCATCATGATCACTGCGCACAGATAGTAGCCCGCGTTGAAGTCAAAGCTCCACGCGCCCACATCCATCGTGTAGGTCGCGCGCATCGGCAGTCCGAACAGATGCGGCAGATCGGGCGCATTGGCCCCCTGCAGGATCTGCGGGTCGTCGGCATAGACCTGCAGGCCGGTTTCCCCGTTGGTCAGGTTGAACTTGGGGTTCGACAGCACCGAATAGGCCAGCGCAAAGCTCATCTGCGCGAAGGCCAGCGTCAGGATCGAGAAGTAGATCCCCGACCGGCGCAGGCTGACATAGCCGATCAGCACCGAGAACAGCCCGGCGACCACGACGCTCAGCGCGATGGCCGGGATGACGTTGTAGCTGAGCAGTTTGAACATCCAGACGGCCGAGTAGGAACCCACCCCAAGAAAGGCCGCGTGGCCGAAGGACAGGTATCCGGTCAGGCCGAACAGAATGTTGAACCCGATGGCAAAGATGCCGAAGATTACGAACCGCTGCATCAGGTCCGGATAGCCCGCGTTGAACTGCGCCATGGCGCTGTCAGTGGGGAAGGGGTTCAGGATGAAGGGGGCCAGCAGCGTCAGGATTGCGACGACGATCAGCAGGCTTGTGTCTTTTTTGTTCAGTCCCAGCATGGGTTATTCCTCCATCACGCCTTTGCGGCCCATCAGACCCCGCGGACGGGTCAGAAGAACGATGATGGCGACAAGGTAGATGATGATCTGGTTGATGCCCGGGATCGTGGTGGTCGCCCAGGTGGTCGAGGCAAAGCTTTCAAGGATGCCCAGAAGGAACCCGGCCAGAACCGCGCCGGGCAGCGAGCCCATGCCGCCGACTACGACGACCACGAAGCTGAGCACAAGGAAATCCATGCCCATATGATAGTTGGGCGGGTTCAGCGGCCCGTACATCACGCCCGCAAGCCCAGCCACCGCGGCTGCGATGCCGAACATGATGGTGAACCGTCGGTCGATGTTGATGCCCAGAAGGCCCACGGTCTCCCGGTCGGCCATTCCGGCGCGCACGACCATGCCGAACGTGGTGAACTGCAGGAACGAGAACACGCCTCCGATGATCACGACCGCGAACAGGAAATAGACCAGACGCCAGATCGGATAGATGATCGCGTTGGGATCGAACCCCAGCGCCACGCCCAGATCGACGGACCCGCTCAGTGCCGCAGGCGGCGGGGTCTGGATCGGGTTGGCGCCGAAGAAATACTTGATGATCTCTTGCAGAACGATGGCCAGGCCGAAGGTCACAAGGATCTGATCTGCATGGGGACGCTTGTAGAAATGCTTGATCAGGCCGCGTTCCATCACGTAGCCGACCATCAACATGATCGGGATGGCAAACAGGATGGCCAGTGGCACGGACCAGTCGATGATGGTCGCGCCCAGTTCGGGGCCGAACCAGCTTTCGACATAGGGGGTCTTCACCTTCAGCGGGTTGCCCAGAAAGTCGGTCTGGGTCTCGTCGACCACCTCGTAGCTGAGGTTGAAGATCTTCTGAAGCGTGACGGCACAGAAGGCGCCGATCATGAACAGGGCCCCGTGGGCAAAGTTCACCACGCCGAGCGTGCCGAAGATCAGCGTCAGCCCCAGCGCAATCAGCGCATAGGCCGAGCCCTTGTCCAGCCCGTTCAGAATTTGCAGTAGGATTGCGTCCATTGTCCTTACCTTTGACTGGTCCCGGCAGCTCTCCCCGGTCGTCTGACCGGAGAGAGCCGTTTTGAGGACTCAGGGGTTTTCTTGCGAAAAACCGAGTGTCGGGGTTACGCGCCCGGGTTGCACTTGCCCAGTTCGCCGCCGGCGAACATCGGGTGATCCGGATCGTACTCGACCTGCGCCCGCGGAGTGATCTCGACGATCTCCAGCGTGTCATAGGCGTTGGTCGGGTTTTCGTTGCCGCGCACGACCAGCACATCCTTGAAGCACTGGTGGTCGGCACCGCGATACCAGGTCGGGCCGTTGCCCAGACCGTCGAACTCGAAGTCCTCGAGAGCTTCGACCACGCCGCACGGGTTGAAGGTGCCTGCGCGCTCGCAGGCATCCGCGTACAGCAGTACCTGGGCATAGCAAGTCTGAGCCGAGTTCGACGGCGGCTTGCCGTACTTCTCGCCGAAGGACTTCACGAAGGCCTTGGTGCCCTCATCCTGCAGCTGCCAGTTCCAGTTCATCGAACCCAGAACGCCTTTGATGTTCTCGCCAGCGCCGGCGGCCATCAGTTCCGAGTACAGCGGAACGACGATCTTGAAGTCCTTGCCGTTTACGACCTTGTCCAGCAGGCCGAACTGGATCGCGTTTGTCAGCGAGTTGACCATGTTGCCGCCGTAGTGGTTCAGAACCAGCACGTCCGCGCCCGAGTTCAGAACCGGCGCGATGTAGGACGAGAAGTCGGTCGAGGCCAGCGGGGTCTTGACAGTGTTGACCGTCTCCCAGCCCATCGCTTCGGTCGAAGCCACGATCGACTCTTCCTGGGTCCAACCCCAGTTGTAGTCGGCGGTCAGGTGATAGGCACGGCGTTCGGTGCCCATTTCCTTGGCCAGCACCGGCGCCAGAGCGGCACCCGACATGTAGGCGTTGAAGAAGTGACGGAAGCCGTTCGCCTTCTTGTCCTTGCCGGTGGTGTCGTTGGCGTGGGTCAGGCCGGCCATGAAGATCACGCCCGCCTCCTGGCAGAGGCCCTGAACCGCAACGGCCACGCCCGAGGACGAGCCGCCGTTGATCATGATCGCGCCATCCTTTTCGATCATCGACTTGGCCGATGCACGGGCAGCGTCGGACTTGGTCTGCGTGTCGCCGGTGACGAACTCGACCTTCTTGCCAAGGATGCCGTTCCCCTTCAGCGCCTTCGACGTGAAGGTGTTCAGGCAGCCGCCGTCGCCTTCACCATTCAGATGCTCGACCGCCAGCTGCTGCGCCAGAAGTTCGTCATTGCCTTCTTCGGCATAGGGGCCGGTCTGCGGCACGTTGAAGCCCAGCGTGACTGATCCGCCAGTGGGTTCGTTGGTATAGGCCGCGGCCGACGAGGCCGTGAAGATCGTCGGCAATGCCAGACCGGCGCTTGTGACGGCACCAGACTTCAGCACGCCGCGACGCGTGACAGATTTGTTTGACATGAATTCCTCCCAATTAGCAGGCTACGCCCTCGGGCTCCTCTTCCGTCGGGTAAAACGCAACCTGCGCAGGGCAAGTATGAGGGGCAGAATGAAAATTCCCCAACAAGTCCCTAGAAATGAAATATTATTTTGTAAATTCTTGAACTCTTTGATTTATGAATTTGTAAATTTTTGGAACTGGAAGATGATAAGCTGCTCATTGGAAAGGATGAGTCAGAAAATCCCGTTTCGATACAAGCATCGGGTGTCTCGACGCAACCGCCAGTCCCACGCCGTCCGATGTCCGGCCGTTGATGCTCGGGGCATCGCATGATCTCCGGGCACTCAACCTTTGCCTGAATTTCCTCGCAGAATCGAGGGCAAACGCAAGGGACCACCTGGACAAATCCGGTGTGCAATATCCATCTGTGTTCTGATTTGCGGAAGAAAATGGTGGGCGACCCTGGAATCGAACCAGGCGTGCGTCTCCGCGAGGGAGTTACAGTCCCCTGCCACACCTTGCGGCCTGTCGCCCACTGTCAGGCGTTGCACCTGACGTGGAGGCGTGATTACTAGCGCTCAAAAGGAGCGTCAACAGGAAAATTCCGCTTTGGCGCAGGAAACATTGTTCCCGGCCCGGAGGCCAGTAAAATGAAGAAACCGAAGTGGGTGATCGAGAAAGAGCAGGCGCGCAAAGCGGCGGCTTCCGAAACCGTTTGGTTATTCGGATTGCACGCCGTGCGTGATGCGTTGATGAACCCCAAACGGCAGAAACTGCGCCTGATCGTGACCCGCAACGCGCAGGACAAGCTGGCGGATGCGATCGCGGAATCGGGCATGCAGGCTGAGCTCGTCGATCCGCGAAAATTCAACGCGCCAATCGACTCGGGCTCGGTGCACCAAGGCGCGGCGCTTGAAGTCAAGCCGCTGGAATGGGGCGGTCTGGCCGAGAATTGCATCGGGCGCGAAAACCCTCGGGTGCTGCTGTTGGACCGCGTGACCGATCCGCACAATGTGGGCGCGATTCTGCGCTCGGCCGAGGTTCTGGGCGCCAGCGCGGTCATCGGCACGCGCCACCATTCGGCGCCGGAAACCGGTGCGCTGGCCAAGACCGCCAGCGGTGCGTTGGAACGCCAACCTTATCTGCGGGTGCGTAACCTGGCTGATGCGATCGTCGAGTTGCAGAATATGGGGTTCCTGGTTCTGGGCCTGGATGGTGAGGCCGAACAGACCATCGAGGCCGCTTTGGAGGGCAAGCGCGATCGGCCGGTTGCGCTGGTTCTGGGCGCCGAGGGGCCGGGGTTGCGGCAAAAGACCAAGGAAACGGTGGATATGCTTGTCAAAATTGACGCAGCGGGCGGTTTCGGATCGCTGAACGTCTCAAATGCCGGGGCGATTGCCCTATATGCTTCTCAGCCGCATTGAGAGGAGAGACCCATTCCCGCCCCATCCAAGATTGCTACGTGCTGCTACTGCGGAACCCGCGCGGCGCTGGTCCTCAAGGGGCGCCAGCGGCACGAACTCAGCTGTTCCAGTTGCGGTGCCCCACTGCATAACCTGAAGATGATCCCTGTAAAAAAGGCTTCGGATCCACAGCCGCGACACAGCATTCCAATGCAAAAGCCCAAAAAGAAGAGCTACAAGAAAAAGAAAAAAGGCCTTTTCTCGCGCGTTCTGGACGAAGCTTGGGATGTGATCGAGGACGTGTTCGACTGAGCCCTTTCCGACACGACCCTTCACAACTGCGTCAAATGGGTTTCGCGGCGCGTCAAAAGTTGCATCTTATAGCGTCTGTAAAACACAACCCGTGAAATCTGATGCTATCCCGACGATCCGTACTTGCCGGTCTTACCTTTTCAATCGCTTGTCCGCTGACATTGCGGGCGCAGACCGCCCCGGTATTCTATTCCGCAAAAGGTGCGGCCATTACCGGTTATGACGCGGTCAGCTATTTTCGAGATGGCGGCCCGGTTCAAGGGCGACCCGACATTGCGGTGATGTGGAAGGGCGCTACCTGGCGGTTTGCCTCGCAGGAGAACCGAGAGGCGTTCGAACTTAATCCGCGTGCCTACGCGCCGAGGTTCGGCGGATATTGCGCCTATGCCATGGCCTATGGCGAGCTGACCAGCACGGACCCGATGGCGTGGAAGATCGTAGGCGGCAGGCTGTATCTGACGCATTCCCTCGAGATCGAAAAGATGTGGCTGACGGACACGACCGGCTTCATCCAGAAGGCCGAGAAAAACTGGCCGGCGATCCTGTACGGTTGACAGGCAGATTCCCGCTTATCCGCTCGTGTCATCACAAAAATGCGCGCGACCTCTTTTTTTTCCGAAACTCATGCCTAAATGTCACAGTGACCGCGGAACGGAACTGCCGCGGGTCATTTCACTGTCCCTCGTTCCAACAACTGGCGCCCAAGGTATCCTTGGGCGCTTTTTTCTTTTCCAAGTCACGGCTAGGCTGCAGCCATGACTGAGTATTCCGATGACTTCCTCAGATCCGTCCTGAAACGCACCAAGGTGGTTGCGGTCGTTGGCGTGTCGATGAACCCGGTGCGGCCCAGCTATTACGTTGCGCGCTACTTGTCGCTCAAGGGGTACAGGGTGATTCCGGTCAATCCTGGCCATGCCGGAGCCGATCTTTTTGGTGAAACTGTTCGGGCCTCGTTGTCCGAAATCAGTGAACCCGTTGACATGGTAGATATTTTTCGCAGGTCCGAAGCCGTTCCTCCGATCGTGGATGAAGCGCTGGCTGCATTTCCCGACCTGCGCACGATCTGGATGCAGATCGGTGTTGAAAACGCCGAGGCCGCCGCGGTGGCGCAGGCGCGCGGTGTCGATGTCGTCATGAATCGCTGCCCCAAGATCGAATATCAGCGCCTGTTCGGCGAGCTGCGCATGGGCGGGTTCGCCACCGGCATCATCTCATCAAAACTCTGACCGCTCAGTTCACCGCAACGGCGTTGATTTCCGCAAGCTGCTCTTGCCGCCGTTTCTCCAGCACGATGTCGCGCGGGACCCAGTCATAGCGTGTGTCCTCGCGCAATGGACTCCAAAACAGGACCCCTCCATAACGCCATGGGTCCAGAACGACACCGTCGTACATCGAATCACCGCGTCGGCTGATTATTGCCGTGCTGTGATCGATTCGGAACGGGTTGTCGGCGTTGGCGATCGCGCGGTGCAGGGTCAGCGTGCGAAAGTTCTCCTGCTTCAAGCGCCGTTCGATGTCTTCGGCCCAGTGCCAGCACAGCCCGCGCGGGCGCAGCCCTTTGTTGACCTTGGCGTTATGGATCAGAGGGGGGTCTGTGATCTGGTATTCCTGCGCCAGCTGCGCGGTATAGGCATAGGTGACGCGGGCCGCGCGCTGGGCCTCTTCCGGGTCGACCTCGGGCCCCAGCGCCTGGATCTGGGCTGCAAGCCGCGCGACGTCGTCGCTGCGAGCGGGCGGCGCGGATGAGCATGCGCCAAGCCCCAGAATGGCCAGCGTCGTCAGTGCCCAGATCATGGGTTTGAACATGCCTGTGTCCCTCGTCGCCCCTGCGCCCGGCAGGCGCTTCGGTCAATCAGTATAGGGCGCGGACGCTATTGGTGAAAGCCGGGTCTCAGCCCCGGTCGCGTGCGGCCTTTTCGGCGATGCCGCTGGTGCCCTGCCGCCTGGCAAGCTCGGCCAGAACGTCTTCCAGCGCCACGTCGCGCGCGGCCAGCATGACCAGCAGGTGATACAGCACATCGGCGGCCTCGGATGTCAGCCGGTCGCGGTCACCCTTCACGGCTTCGATGATCGCCTCCACGGCCTCTTCGCCAAACTTCTCGGCGCATTTCTCGGGGCCTTTGGACAGCAGCTTGGCGGTCCAGCTTGATTCGGGGTCCGCGCCCTTGCGGGATGCGATCGTGGCGGCCAGCTCGTTCAGTATGCTCATGTCAGCCTCATGGGGATACCCGCGGATGCCATGTGCTCTTTGGCCTCGCGGATCGTGTATTCGCCGAAGTGAAAGATCGAGGCCGCAAGCACCGCGCTGGCTCCGCCTTCGGTCACGCCTTCGACCAAATGATCCAGATTGCCCACGCCGCCCGAGGCGATCACCGGCACGTCGACCGCGTCCGAGATGGCGCGGGTGAGGGGAATGTTGAACCCCGCCTTGGTGCCGTCGCGGTCCATCGAAGTCAGCAGAATCTCACCCGCCCCCTTGGCGACGACGGTCTTGGCGAACTCTACCGCGTCGATGCCGGTGGGTTTGCGTCCGCCGTGGGTGAAGATCTCCCATTTGCCGGGGCTGACGGTTTTGGCGTCGATGGCGCAGACGATGCACTGGCTGCCGAACTGGTCGGCAGCCTCGGCGATCACGTCGGGGTTGGCCACGGCGGCCGAGTTGAAGCTGACCTTGTCGGCCCCCGCCAGCAACAGCGCGCGCACGTCTTCCTTGGTGCGCACGCCGCCACCCACCGTCAGCGGTACGAAGCACTGCTCGGCCGTGCGCTGAACCACGTCGAACATGGTGCCGCGGTTTTCGTGGGTGGCGTGGATGTCGAGAAAGCAGATCTCGTCAGCGCCGGCGGCGTCATAGGCCTTGGCCGATTCCACCGGATCGCCCGCGTCGCGCAGGCCCACGAAATTCACGCCCTTGACCACGCGGCCATCGGCGACATCCAGACAGGGAATGATGCGGGTTTTCAGCATGGTTTGTCCTTTGTTGCCGCACCTCTACCGGCAAAGCCCCGCCGATGCCAGAGTTGTGATTGTCCTGCGCCCGGAACCTCGTGAAACTGAAGCGGATTTCAGCAGGAGGTGAAAACCATGCGCAACTTGTTTCTTACAACCGCTTTCATTCTGTCCGGTGCGACGTGGGCGATGGCCGACGACATCATCAAGGTTCCCACCGACAAATCCGTGACCGAGGCCATCGACGCGCTGCAGGCCGCCGTCGAAAATGCAGGCGCGACCGTATTTGCCCGCGTTGACCACGCGGCCGGTGCGCACAAGGTCGACATGACGATACCGCCCAATCAGGTCTTGATCTTCGGAAACCCGGCTCTGGGAACGCCCGCCATGCAGATCGACCCGCGTGCGGGATTGTTCCTTCCGCTCAAGGTGCAGGCCTATGAGGATGCCGACGGCCAGGTCTGGTTGGCCTACGAGGATCCCAAGGAAACCATGGACGAGCTTGATGCGGTGGAAAAATCCCCGGTGATCGACAAGATGCGCGGTGCGTTGAGCAAGCTGACGGATGCCGCAGCCAACTGATCGGCGTCATCCCTGAGAAGCGCGTGCGATCCGTTTCATGCAATTGCGCACGATCAGAATGTGAAGGGGCATGATCACCGTCAGATAGATCCGTCCCAAACGATTGTGAGTCCGCACCCAGGTTGCCATGACTACGCGGTCTTTGTCGCGATGCACGGCGATGCGGAAATCCAGATGGCGGTCATCGATTCCCACGATGACCTCTGTCTCATCCCTGTAGGTCACGGGAAAAATCGCGCCGGTGCCTGCGTCGGGCGAGCCATTGTCGGTGTTCAAGTGCTTGCCGCCCTTCAAGCCGAATGGGGCAACGATTGCGTTCCGGATTCCCATCAGGATCTTCACCCACCCCGGCATGTTCAGACCGATTTTCATCGCGTCAAACGGTGCAAGGTCGCTTTGGACCGAGTACCCATCAACAAAATCACCCGGAGTGAACAGCGACCACAATTCAGACTGCTCGGGCAGAACCTGTTTGCGGACCGCTTGCAATATCCTAACCCTTCAACGCCGCCAGGGCTTCGCGCAGATCCAGCGCGCCGTCATAGAGCGCGCGGCCTGAAATCGCGCCGTTCAGGTTTGCGCCGCAGTCGCGCAAGGCGATCAGGTCGTCCAGCGAGCTGACCCCGCCGCTGGCGATCACCGGGATCGAGACTGCACGGGCCAGATCGGCCGTGGCTTCGACATTGGGGCCTTGCATCGCGCCGTCGCGGTTGATGTCGGTGTAGATGATCGCCGCCACGCCCGCGTCTTCGAAGCTGCGCGCCAGGTCGGTCACCATCACGTCGGTTTCCTCGGCCCAGCCCTTGGTGGCGACACGTCCGTTGCGCGCGTCGATGCCGACGGCGACCTGGCCGGGAAAGGCCTTGGCTGCCTGACGGACCAGATCGGGGTTTTCCACGGCAACCGTGCCCAGAATCACCCGGGCCAGGCCTTTGTCCAGCCAGGTCTCGATAGTGGCCATGTCGCGGATGCCGCCGCCCAACTGGGCCGGTACGTCGCAGGACTTCAGGATCGCCTCGACCGGGGCGGCGTTCACGGGTTCCCCGGCGAAAGCGCCGTTCAGGTCCACCAGATGCAGCCATTCGCAGCCGGCCTCGACAAAGGCGCGGGCCTGGGCGGCGGGGTCTTCGTTGAAGACCGTGGCCTTGTCCATCTCGCCGCGCAGAAGGCGCACGGCCTGGCCGTCTTTCAGGTCGATTGCGGGATAGAGGATCATATCGGGCGGCCTTTTCGTGACTGGTACTGGCGCGGGATATGGCACAGGCGGGGCAGGGGATGCAACGCGACGCAAAGTCAATCTTGCCCGAACGGGTGCCGGCGGTCAGACTGCCTGCAAAACAGGGAGGATACCATGAACAAACTTGCTCTGGCCGCTGCGGCTGCACTTGTCACCGTGGCCACCGGCGCGCGCGCGGATGACCCGGTCGACGGGCTTTGGAAAACCCAGCCGGGGGATACCGGCGGATATCTGCACGTCTCGATCGGGCCTTGCGGCAGCGCCGTTTGCGGCACCATCGACAGCGCCTTCGACAAGGACGGAAACCAGCAGCTGGATTACGAGAACCTGGGCAAGAACATCATCTGGGACATGGTCGCGGATGGCGGCGGCAGCTATAGCGGCGGCAAGATCTGGGCGCCGGACCGGGACAAGACCTACAATTCCAAGATGTCGCTGGACGGTCAGAACAAGCTGACGGTCAAGGGTTGCGTCGCGGGCGGCCTGATCTGTCGCGGTCAGACCTGGACCCGCGTACAGTAACCGGTCAGGGGGCCCAGGTCAGGAAGTTCCCGATCATCCGCAGGCCCACATCCTGGCTTTTTTCAGGGTGAAACTGCATCCCGATCATCGTGTCTCGGCCGATCACGGCCGTGACCGGCCCTCTATAGTCCACATGGGCCAGGCGTTGCGCCGGATTGGCGACGCGGAAATGGTAGGAGTGGACGAAATAGACGTGGTCGCCTGAGGCGACGCCGTTGAACACCGGGTGCTCGCTCTCGATCACCAGATCGTTCCACCCCATATGCGGAACCTTCAGCGCCCGGTCTTCGGGCTCGATCCGCACCACGTCCCCGGTCACCCAATTCAGGCCCGGCGTGTCGGTATATTCGCGGCCCGTGGTCGCCATCAGCTGCATGCCGACGCAGATGCCCAGAAACGGGCGGCCCTTCTGCTCGACCGCTTCGACCATCGCATCATGGATGCCCTTGTGCCCGCGCAGCTCGGCCGCGCAGGCGGGAAAGGCGCCGTCGCCGGGCAGCACCAGCCGGTCGGCGCGCGCGACGACATCGGCATCCGAGGTCACGACGACCTCACCCGCGTCCAGCTCGCGCGCCATGCGTTGAAACGCCTTTTCCGCCGAGTGCAGGTTGCCGCTTTCGTAGTCGATGATCGCGGTCAGCATCTATAGCGCGCCCTTGGTGGACGGAATCGCATCCCCCTTGCGCGGGTCGGTCTCGACCGCATGACGCAGGGCGCGGGCGACGGCCTTGAACGCCGCTTCGGCGATGTGGTGGCTGTTGAAGCCGTGCAACTGGTCGATATGCAGGGTGATGCCGCCATGGGTGGCCAGCGCCTGAAAGAACTCGCGCACCAACTCGGTGTCGAAACTGCCGATCTTGGGCGTCGGCAGGTCCACGTTCCACACCAGAAACGGTCGGCCCGACAGGTCCAGCGCGCAGCGCACCTGCGCATCGTCCATCGGCAGATGGCACTCGCCATACCGCCGGATGCCTTTCTTGTCCCCCAGCGCCTGCGTCAGCGCCTGACCCAACGCGATGCCGGTGTCCTCGACCGTGTGGTGGTCGTCGATGTGATAATCGCCTTTGGCCCGGATCGTCATGTCGATCAGCGAATGCCGCGCCAGCTGGTCCAGCATGTGATCGAAGAACCCCACATCGGTCTGGTTGTCATAGGTGCCGGTGCCGTCGAGGTTGACCTCGACCGTAATCGCGGTCTCGGCGGTCTTGCGGCTGATCGAAGCTGTGCGCATTGGCGAAATCCTCTTGCTACAGGGGCGCTTATAGACGGGGACGGGCGGCCTTATCCAGCCCGATCATTGCAATCGCAGCAAACTGTTGCAGGGGATTGCGCCCGGGCGCGGGGCGTGCCAGCCTGCGCCAAACGGAAGCAACAAGGCCACGAAATGTCCACCTGCGTTTTCATCCAGATCCGCTGCAAGCCCGGCACCACCTACAAGGTGGCCGAAGAGATCGCTCTGCGCGAAATCCACTCGGAACTCTACTCCACCAGTGGTGAATATGACCTGCTGCTCAAGCTTTACATCCCCGAAACCGAGGATGTTGGCCATTTCATAAATGAACACCTTCTGGTCATTCCGAACATCGAACGGTCGTTGACAACAATGACCTTCAGGGCGTTCTAAGGTTCAGCCAAGTTCGAACGTCGTCACGCCGAACACGCGGTTCAGGTCGATATCCGGCTCGTGGTCGGAATACATGCGCGCGGTTTCAAAGACTTTTTCCAGGCCCAAAGCGTCAGCCAGTGCAAAGGCCGCCGCGTTGGGCTGTGGCATGTCGACATAGACCTCAGAACTGTGGTGATCAGCGGGAACTTCGGCCAAGACCGCAGCCAGAAGCGCCTGCGCGATGTCCGGATCGTCGGCGAACAGCGGCCCTACCTTGTAGCCATTCAGGCAGGAGCGCAGAGTTGCATACCCGGCGATGCGACCTTTCTGGATACAAACACGCGAGATATGGCCCGGTGCGCTCAGCCACTCCGTCAGAAAGGCATCCCGATGCGCGGGGAACAGGGCACGGTCATAGATGCGAAGGTCTTCGGACAGGCCACCGAGGGGCGCAACCTCGATACTGGTCTTGGGTAGGCTGGAGAGGGTGCCTGACACTGTGCCGGAGAACCGATAATTGTTGTAGGCGAAGACAAAGCCCGACTTGCGGTAGTTGTCCTGTTGTTCGACCACCCCGTCCAAACCCATGTTTCGCCCCGTACAATGCGCCAGGGCGTGCTGGGCGATTTCCAGACCATGACCGGATCCGCGAAACTCGGGCCGCACGATATAGAAACCCAGAAACGAAAACGCGTCGTCGTAGTTCACGGCTGAAACCGAGGCGATCATCTCGCCATCCAGAAACCCGCCCAGAAATCCGTCGGGGTCGGTCGAGCGAAAACAGATTGCGTCCTCATGACCCGGATTCCAACCCTCGCGTCCGGCCCAATCCACTGCGTGGCGCAGTTCTTCGGCGGTCAGCGTACGGATTTGGTAGTCTGACATCGGGGCATCCATCTGATTGCTGCATGTCAGAACAGAATGGCGCAGGACCGACCGATCCGCCAGTGCTTGTTGTGGGAAGGTGGATATCTGGAGCGGGCGATGAGATTCGAACTCACGACCCTAACCTTGGCAAGGTTATGCTCTACCCCTGAGCTACGCCCGCAATCAGATATCTTGTGCGACCTTTCGGTCCTCGTTGGAGCGGGCGATGAGATTCGAACTCACGACCCTAACCTTGGCAAGGTTATGCTCTACCCCTGAGCTACGCCCGCGCCGTCGAGTGAGGCGTGAACTATAAATTCTGGCGGAAAGCTGCAAGAGGAAAAACGCACTTGGCCGGAAAAAAATTTGCGACGGAAAAGGTGTGCTGAGCCGTTGAAACCTACAGCCACGGATATTGACAACGGTGGAGACGGAGGGATGAACAAGGTTGAGAACATAAAACTGACTGCGTTGGTCGGAGCCATGCTTCTGAGCCTCTTTGCAGGTCAGTTGAGAAACGAGCAAGCCTATGAAGTTAATGATATTTTCAAACTGCCGCCCGAGGTCAATTCTCTCGAACTGAGTGGATAACAGCGGTTTCGTTCGAAGGCCAAATTTTGCCGTATTCGATAACTAGTATATGCATAATGCGAAATTTCTGCTCAAACTTGTGCCGGTTGGCGCAAGTATTTGGATACCTAAGAGGGGATTGGCATGCACTGGTTTATTTCTATGTCACGGGTTGTGGCGACATCTTTGTTGCTGACCGGGGCAGTTAGCTTCGTTGCGGTGTTGGCTACGCCAGATATCGCCATAGCCAAGAACGGGAATGGCAATGGAGGCGGAAATGGTAACGGTGGTGGAAACGGAAATAGTAACGGTGGCGGCAATGGAAATGGCAAAAGCGCCGAAAAATCCAGTGCCAGCCTCGGAGGATCTGCGCGCAGCACGAAGGGAGGGTCCGGCCAGGGCAAGGGTTTTCTCGCCGGTCTCGGTCTCGCTAAACCAAAGGCACAACGAAAGAACACCAAAACTACATCACGGACCAAAGGGCAGAACGGTTTTGCAGCCAAACTCGACGAATTCTTCACTGGAAAAAAGAAAGTCGAGAAGCCGATCCGTAAAGCGCGGGTAGCGGCGGCAGTTGTCGAGGAGCCGTATGTCAAACCAATCAAGCACGGCAAAATCGCGTCCGAGCTCAAGGGCTTGAATGCCGCGCACGCCAGCCAGACTGCCCTGATGAATGCGGCCCCGAACAGCATGCCGGGCAAGCTCTACAGCTATCAGCAGAGTATACTTGGTTTCTCTGGCGCGACAGAGGAGCTTGAAATGCGCGAACAGGAATTGTCCGAACTGGAAGGTCTGACCGAAGCGGAGATCGAGGACCAATTTGCGCCAACTGAAGAAGAAGCAGCCGAGGGCATCACCGCACAGGACAAATACGAGGATGCCGTGGCCGAAGCGGAGCAGGCTGTGACCGAAGCCGAAGAAGCCTTGGCAGGGGCGGACGATCCGCAGGAAGCACTGGATACCCTGACCGGTGGCCGTGACTTGTCCGATCCGGCACTTCATGAGCTGCACGATTTGTTGGGCTTGCCAGCGCCGATCGAGGAAGAGGTTTCGATTGACAGCACGCCGGGACAGTTGCCGCAGCAGCCCGTCGCGGAGTCCAGCGACGGTTGAACTAGCCTGTTCGGATGAAAAAAGGCGCGCTTGATGGCGCGCCTTTCTGTGTTTTGACGGTTTGGGTCACTCCAGCTCGACCAAAAGGTCCTTGGCGTCGATCTGGCCGCCGGGCTGGACATGCATCGCCTTCACGGTTGCGTCGCGTTCGGCGTGGATGCCGGTTTCCATTTTCATCGCCTCGATGGTTAGCAGAAGGTCACCTTCCTTGACCTCCTGCCCGGCGGTGACCGCCACAGTCGAAACCACGCCCGGCATCGGCGCGCCAACGTGGTTGGCGTTTCCGACCTCGGCTTTGGGGCGCTGGGCGGTCGAAGCTTGCACAAGGCGGTTGGGAACGCGGATGACGCGCGGTTGGCCGTTTAGTTCAAAGAACACTTTGACCTCTCCGTTCTCGTCCGTCTCCCCAATGGCCTGGCAGCGGATTTCCAGCGTTTTGCCCGGGTCGATCTCGGCCGAGATCTCCTCTCCCGGCTCCATTCCGTAGAAGAAGGTGCGGGTGGGCAGGGTGCGTACCGGGCCATAGATCCGGTGACGGCCCATGTAGTCCAGGAACACCTTGGGATACATCAGGTATCCGTTCAGGTCCTCGTCATCGACCTCCATGCCTTCCAGCTGTTTCGAGAGCTCCGCGCGGGTGGCCTCCAAATCAACCGGAGGCACGTCTTTGCCCGGCCGTTCGGTGTTCGGCTTTTCGCCTTTCAGCACCTTGGTCAAGATCGTTTCGGGGAAACCGCCCGGAGGCTGGCCCAGATTGCCGCGCATCATGTCGATGACTGAATCGGGGAAGGCCACGTCGGTCGAGGGATCCTCGACCTGCTCGCGGGTCAGGCCCTGACTGACCATCATCAGCGCCATGTCACCCACAACTTTCGAGGACGGCGTCACCTTGACGATGTCACCGAACATCTGGTTCACGTCCGCATACATCTGCGCGACTTCGTGCCAGCGTTCCTCCAGCCCCATCGAGCGCGCCTGCGCCTTGAGGTTGGTGAACTGGCCGCCCGGCATTTCGTGCAGATAGACCTCGGAGGCGGGGGCCTGCAGCCCGGATTCGAAGGCCGCGTATTGGCCGCGCACCGCCTCGAAGTAGTCGCTGATTTCGCGGATCGCCTTCACGTCCAACCCAGTGTCGCGGTCGGTGTGGCGCAGGGCCTCGACCACGGTGCCCAGCGTCGCCTGGCTGGTGTTGCCCGAGAAGCTGTCCATCGCGCAATCCACCACGTCCACGCCCGCCTCGCTGGCGGCCAGGATGGTGGCGCTGGCGATGCCGGCGGTGTCGTGGGTGTGGAAATGGATCGGCAGGCCGACCTCTTCCTTCAGTGCGCGGATCAGCACCCGCGCGGCGGCGGGTTTCAGCAGGCCGGCCATGTCCTTGAGGCCCAGAACATGGGCGC